>JAIPBW010000059.1 GCA_021738505.1 Bacteroidales bacterium
ACTGGGCTGCGGGTGTTTACTACTACAGCATAACCTTCGATGGTCATAAACTGGTGCGTAAGATGGTGGTTACCCGCTAATCTTCCTCAAGCATCTGATTAAAATAAAAAAGCGTCCCGGCATTGAGTTGCCGGGGCGCTTTTTTTTATAAAGCTTTTTTATAATTTATTGATTTTATTGATTCTTTTTCTTTTCTTAGCGTATTCAAATAAATATTCAATATTATGAAGAGAACTATACTTTCGATTTTCATTTTATCATTTTTCGGTTTCCTAAGTGCACAAACCGTAGTATTTCATGAAGATTTTGAACAACCTTCAGGAGCCGATAGCGTAACGGCATACTCCTCATCAGGCTCAAATACCTGGGAAATTTCCACAGAATTGGCTGCAGGAGGATTGCAGTCCGACTCAGCAAAATGTTCTCCAAATGATACTTTAACTTTAACAACAAATGTTTTTTCTACCACAGGCAACGCTTTTGTCACCCTGGATTTTGATCATATCGCCAAGTTTGAGATAATGGATAAAGCTATAGTAGAAGTTTCCATTGACAACGGAGCAAGTTGGGCCAAGCTGGACTCAACGCATTATATGGGAACCTCTTCTAACTTCGGATCCAGTGGAAATTTATTTAATTCCAGCACATACACCGACTGGAAAAGCAGTCAGCCAATAACCCCCGACAATAGCTGGTGGAAGCACGAAAAATTTAATATCTCTGCTATTGCAGCAGATGAATCAAATGTTCAGGTTCGTTTTAGTCTTATTGATAATAATGGCTTAACCACTTTTGAGAATTATGGCTGGTTTCTGGACAATATTGAAGTAGCTGCAGATCCCTCCGAATTAGTGCCTCCTGAAATAGTAATGGGAACCCCTATTGTGAAAGATACGGTTACATCATCAAATCCTCAAACCATCAAAGCAGAAATCACGGATGATGCATCCGGAGTTGATACGGCTTTCGTAGTTTATTACATCAACGGTACTTTAACTGACACGCTGGGCATGACCAACTTCCAGGCAGACAGCTTTAAAACTGATATTCCTTTTCCTGGTTTTGGCCGCACGATAACATATTTTGTAGAGGCTGTTGATCAATCTACTGCAAAAAACCACGGGAGCAGTAAAAACTATTCCTACTTTGTAAAATTTAAGACCGGAATACATACTGTGGTCTTCTCCGAAGGATTTAACGGAGGCTCTGTGCCAGGTAACTGGACAAACAATACGCAAAAACCCTGGGACTATGAAACCGGAAGTACTACCTCAGGTAGTACAGGCCCCAATGGTCCTTACGAAGGAAGCGGATATGTGTATACGGAAGCCTCATTCGGCGGTGTTGGAGCAAATGACACTGCTGCACTGACCTCTCCCTCCATAAATCTTAGTAATTCAAAAAAACCTTATTTAGTTTTCTACTATCACATGTATGGAGCTGATATGGGTGAGTTGAATGTGGATATATATGATGGCACTACCTGGCATCAGGGAGTATGGAGTAAAAGCGGAGAACAACACAGCTCGGGATCCGATCTATGGACAAAAGTAGCCATTGACATTACAGCATATAAAGATGCTGATACGAAAATCCGTTTTCGCGGTATTACGGGCAGTAGCTATGCAAGCGATATGTCGTTAGATGACGTTAAGGTTGGTGAGACTCAACTTGATTTCCCGGATGCCGGAATTGCAGAAATTACAAACCCGACAGGAGGTGTCGTTTCCAATGGCAACTTTGATGTCAAAGTAAAATTTCAGAATAAAGGAGGCGTTAATATAAACGAAGTTGATATTGACTGGGAACTGGATGGCACCTCCAAATCAACCTACAACTGGACCGGCACACTTGAGCCGGATAGTTTATCCTCAGAAATTACCCTTGGGACAGAATCTGTAAGTTCGGGCCCTCATAACCTGAAAATATGGACAACGAACCCCAATGACACGGTAGATTTTAATATTGCCAACGATACCATGCAATTCAGCTTTTATGGCTGCGATAGTCTTTTAAGCGGCACTTATTCAATCGGAGGTTCGAGTCCCGATTATGCTACTTTCTCCGATGCCGTTCTGGCTCTCAACCAATGCGGTATTGCCGGGCCGGTTACTTTCAACGTAGCTTCCGGAACGTATGACGAACAAATTACTTTATCCGATATCAGCGGCGCCTCATCTGCCAATACCATCACTTTCCAGTCGGCCACCGGCGACTCCAGTGATGTCACCTTACAATATGCCGCCGCTAATGCAAGTGAAAACCACGTGGTTAAGCTGGAAGGCTCTTCGCATATTACATTCAAAGATATGACCTTCAAGTCGCAAAGCAACACCTGGCCGCGCGTTTTTGTTATAAACGGTGGCGCCGGCCATGTCAATCTTTCCAATAACAGTTTTGAAGGTCTTAATTTGTCCGGAGGAACCAACGGTACCGACTCGGCCTTGATTATCACGGAAGACAGTGTAGGTAGCAACTTAACTATTATGCATAACTACCTTGAAGGCGGTACACGCGGATTAGATGTGGAAGGCTTCAACCTTACAGGTGTAACTGTCAAGCATAATGAGTTTATTAATCAATGGGTTATCTCTGCCAGTATTAGTGGTGCCAACGCACCCATAGTCACTCATAATTATGTCAGCACAAACTCTATGCATAACAGTTATAATGGTTTAAGGATCACTGGTGCTGAGGGAAACTTTGAGTTAGCCTATAATGAAGTTTATGCTCCATCAACCATTGTTGGATACGGCTTGAGAGTTGAGAATTCAAAAGGCGACTCCCTGAATCACGCCAGGGTCTTCAATAATATGGTAACTATAAGAGGTATCGATGGCTCGAGTACCCTTTCTGCCGGGCTTATCAATATCGAATCCCGGTTTATTGACTATTATTACAACACATTCAGAACAATCGGCTCCGATGAACTTGCGGTACCATTGTGCTTATACGACAACAACCCCGGCAAAACAAAACATCTATCTATAAAGAACAATATTTTTGCTAATAACACGGGCGGTTATATTCTGTATAGCCAAAATATTGATACAACGGGATTTATTCAGGACTATAATAACTTTTATCAATCCGGCAGCAATATCTTTGGAAGCCTGAACGGTGGTAATATAGCAGACTTTAAAGAATTCCAATCCTTTACCGGTCAGGAAAACCATTCTACAGAATATGCTCCTTACTTTGCTGATACGACAGAACTGCATGTTTTCAATAATAACCTGAAAGGTTTAGCAAATCCTGTTCCCGGTATCACAGATGATATTGACGGTGACAGCAGAAATGCAACAAATCCGGACATGGGAGCCGATGAATTTGACCTTGTAGCTTATGATCTTTCCGTTGCAAAAATCATTTCACCACAAAGTGGATGCGGACTTTCTTCTGCTGAAGCTATAACAATGCGGATTAAAAATATCGGCACCTCTGCTGTAAACACATTTGATGCCCATTACAAAATACTGAACACCACAATAAATATAACAGAAACTGTAAATACGACAATCAATGCCGGAGATAGCCTGGATTTTACGTTTTCAGCTACAATCGACATGAACATGGACTCTCTGATGCAGGATTCCATTTTTCCACTACAAGCCTGGATAACTTATCAGAATGACCCTATTCAACAGAATGATACAACCTGGAAAGATGTTGTTTCCAAATACCAACCCCCTGCCCCATCCACGTCCACTTTTACGGCAAATTATGCTGATTCGATAACCATCACAGCCACATCTAACGACACTCTGCTCTGGTATGAACATGATACATCCATAACAAAAATTTATAAAGGAAAATATTTCACTACCCCTTTACTTTATGACACGACAACTTATTGGGTAAGTGCAATTCCTTCTACCGGAAAACAACCCATTATTACTGAAATATGCCACTATCAAACTTCAACCGGATCACCAACCGGTGGTTGGCCTTCCTATTTAGAAGCAGACGATTATATTGAAATTACAGGTTCGCCCGGAGCTGATCTGAAAGGCATCACCCTTGAACAATGGGATGAAAACAACCTCCTCAATAGCCACACTTTCCCAAAAGGAACTGTATTAGGGCCCGATGGTACGGCAATAATTGCAGTAGGTTCAGCTACAAACAGCACTCCTAGTCCTTCGGATTATTATTATCATGGCAACGTTTCTAATAGTTTTAGTTCAAGTACTGAAACCGGCAGAATATTAAAAGATGAAAATGGTGAAATTATAGACGCAGTAGGATATAGCGGATATAACGACTATGTTTTCCCTTCAGCAGCCGGAGTGACTTCTGCTGACTGGTCGGGAATTACACCTTCAGGAAGTTCAACTTCAGGAAATCGTCTGGAAGGCCCTTATACTAAAGATGCAACGAATTGGATAAACTCCGATGGTAATCCACAGGATCCGAACATCAAAAATGCAGGGCTTGTTTTGCCCGAAGCTTTAAGTGATTGTGAAAGCCCCCGCGTACCGGTAACAGTGAATGTGACTGGATTCCCGGCTGTTGATGCCGGTATAACAGATATCCATAATCCTGTTGATACGGTTACCGGATGCTCTCCCAAACACATTGAAATTATTCTTAGAAATTTTGGTACTAACACACTTACATCTGCTGAAATTTCCTGGGAGCTGGACAATACACAACAGAAAACCTACAACTGGTCCGGTAGCATTCAGCATGATGAAACGGATACAGTTCTCATTGATACATCCATGATAAAAAACGGAGCTCAAATTTTAAGAGCCTGGAGCGAACAACCCAATAATAATACGGACACCATAAACAGTAACGATACAATCACCAAAGCGGTTTATTCCAACCTGCCGGCCCCCGCCTCAGTGACAGTGCTGGACTCTTCAAACTCTACAGTTACCTTTGAATGGACAGCAGGAAACCTTGGAGGATCATACATTTACACTATTGTTGAGCATGGGGACATTATTGATAACGGAACCCTATTTAACGTAACTACAAACAGTGCCACAGCGGGCAACTTAAACCCACTAACACTTTATGATATTTATGTAGCAGAACTATGTCCGGGGGCAACAGATACTTCAGACTGGGCCGGACCGGTTTCGTTCACAACAGAATTTGCATGTCCTCCCGGAGCCTATTGTTTCAACAATGCCGGCTCAACAGGCCCCCTTGGCCCCGCGCAACAAGCCGTAGATTCTGCTTACAACGGAACACCTCTGAAAGGATCGGTAACAGTGATAGACTCGGGAATTCAAAAGTGGGTAGTCCCCCATACGATGAATTATACTATTTTCACATATGGAGCTCAAGGCGGCGGCAATGGTGGCAAAGGAGCTAAAGTCAGCGGTAACTTTAACCTGACCAAGGGTGATACACTGTTGATTCTGGTTGGTCAGCAGGGCGAATATGAGTCCGAAGTAGGTGGTGGCGGTGGCGGCAGTTTTGTTGTAGAAAAGACAAACGGAAAAACACCCCTAATCGTAGCCGGTGGCGGTGGCGGCGGAAATAGTGTCTATACCGGAGGTGGCGGGCGTGCGCAAATTTCCGGCTATCCTTTTGGAGGGTTTCCTGCCGGCGGCGCCGGTTATTCCGGGGATGGTGCTGGTTCTATGGGAACAAACGCTAAGAGCTTCCTCAATGGCGGTAAAGGCGGAAAAATAGATGGCCTCAACAGCTACGGCGGCTTTGGCGGCGGAGGAGGTGGTAAAGATGACAGTGGATCTGCCAGTAGCCAGGACTTAGGCGGTGGTGGCGGATACGAAGGCGGTGACGGCGACTATAACGGCCCCGGCGAAGGTGGATATGCTTATAATACCGGAACAAACTCATCGCTTACAGCAAATATCAATCCGGGACACGGAAAGGTTGTTATTGAACCGGAAGTGCCTTATACAAACGTCCCTAACGATGCCGGCATTCTATCCATTGATGATCTTGACGCCTTTTGCTCTGGTGCTTATGACGTATTTGTTACCATTGCCAACAGCGGAAATAATATAATCAATAATGTAGATATTGAATGGACGGTAAATGGCAATAGCCAGCCTACATACACCTACAATGGAACGCTTGACACTATTGGAGGTTCGGGAAGCTTTTTTACACAGGTAAATATCGGTAACTACTATTTTGCTACAGGTATACCATATAAAATAAAAGCATGGACAAAAAATCCGAACAGCATAAATGATACCGTTCATTTCAATGACACTGCCAATGTAACGGTACAAGCCAATTTGCCGGCGCCGACAGGAATAACTATTGATGATGTTACACCTACAAGCGTTACTTTTTCATGGGATGGTGGTTCCAGCCAGCACACTTGGGTATATTCCATTGTGCCCCGTGGATATTCTCCGCAACATGGAAACTACAACATATCAAATAATGAACAGGCTACCTATGACAGTCTTACACATATCACCAAATATGATCTTTATTTAGCTGAAGTATGCCCTGGTGGTGTGGATACTTCAGCCTGGGAGGGCCCAGTAGAATTCAAAACGCCTTCGGGAGGCTTAACGTGCTCCGGAACCAGCACACCTTCAACTGTCTTTTCCGAAAACTGGTCCACAATGCAAGGGGGCTGGACCGGAGATATTGGTAACTCCAACAGCAAATGGAGATTCGGAACGACAAGTACACCTACTTTAAATACCGGACCGAAGGACGCCCATGACGGACCACTCTTTCTTTATTTTGATGACGATAATACGGGATCAACAAGCTCCGGCTCATTGATCTCTCCGGAAATTAACCTGGCGTTGGCGAATAAAGAAGCTATTCTGAGCTTCTGGCTTCATGCCTATGGAAATGACATTCCGGGATCTAAACTTACCGTTAGTGCCGGCACCAATCCTGTGGGGCCATTCACGGAAGTCTACTCCAGAACATTTAATGACGAACTGCAAAATGACCATAATGAACCTTATGTTCAGGATTTTGCTGACCTGAGCGATTATGTCGGGAAAAATATCTACCTGGAGTTTAAATTCGAAAATCCGAATTCAGGTAATGAAAGTGATATTGCATTAGACCTGATAGAAGTTGAAGCTTGTAATAACCCTGTTTTATACCAGGATGCGGGCATTGTTGATATTCCCAAACCAGACTATTTTAACATTAATACTAACAAACAGTTTGATGTGATAGTCAAAAACTTTGGTTCGGACACGATTAAGAATACGACAATTAATTACGACTATGGAAGCCAAAGTGGTACGTTCAACTTTAATGGCAGCATAGCACCTCAAAAAGAAACTACGGTAAACATGCCTGCTATCAACCTTCCCGGTGGCGGGGTCAATTTATGTGCTTACACTTCATTGCCCGGAGACAGCAATACAAACAATGACAGAAGCTGTAAAGAGATTTACCGCCGATATACGTCTACAATCCCTTACTCTGATAATCTGGAAAATAAAAACTATTTCATGAAAGATACTTCCTCATTACAGACAACACAATGGGAACTTGGCACACCGCAGGCTTCTACAATTAGCAACTCGCATTCAGGCCAAAATGCCTGGATGACAAACCTCAACGGAAACTATGCCAATAACCTATATCAGGATTACTTGTATACCCCTCGATTTGCGTTTTCCGGGTATCAACCGGATTCACTTGTCTTTTGGCATCATTTTGATACGGAATCAAATGATGGTGGATATATACAATATCAAAATCATAACGGAAACTGGAGTAATCTTGGGACTGTAAATGATACATCAGCTATCAACTGGTATAATGACACACTATCATTAGGCGTTGAGGGATTCTCCGGCAACAGCAACGGCTGGACACGTTCAGCAATTTGTATTGATTCCAGTCATATAACCAACATGGCAGCAATCACCCAATTCCGGTTTATTTTCACTTCTGATGCTAATGGAAACAACGCGAATGGCTGGGCTATAGATGACTTTTATATTAAAGTTCCCAAAACTGATATCGATGCCGGAATACAAAATATTATAAAACCTCAGGACAGCACAGTTACCAGCGACTCCATAGAAGTAACCGTGGAAATCCGGAATCATGGATACAATACACAAACAAGTATTCCTGTAAGCTATCAAATAGGTAACAATACTCCCGTAACCGAAACCTGGACGGGTAATTTAACGACGGATCAAACGGATACGTTTACATTCAATACAAAATACCTGGCTCCATCAAGCAATTATATGATAACAGCTTCTACCGAATTATCCAATGATGGTATTCCACAGAATGATGCTATTCAGAAAACCGTTAGAGCAAAACCCGCAGCAATGGACGCAGGTATCGTCGAGATAAAACCGGTGGGCAATTCTTTTGGCACAACAACATTGTATCAAAAAGATGTTAAAGTTAAAGTGCTAATTCACAATTATGGAGCACAAAACCTCACTTCTTTTGATGTGGAATATGAACAAAACAACAATACTCCGGTCACAGAAACCTGGACTGGCAATCTGGCCAGCGGCAATACAATAGAATACACATTTAATCAGGCTTTCAATGTAGCCGTTTTAGGTACTTACGACGTATGCGCCAGAACTTTGCTTTCGGGTGATGCCTATTCGCAGAATAATGAATATTGCACGCAATGGACAGGAGAAGTAGACAATGCCATTAGCTCCAATGAACTCAATGGTTTTATTCTTCACCAGAATATCCCTAACCCGGCCAACGAAAAAACATCAGTAAATTTTGAAGTACCTTACGCTGGTAAAGCACAATTTGAAGTGGTAGATATGTTTGGCAGGAAATTATACAGTAAGGATATCTCTGTTGAAGCCGGAAAACATAAAGTTAATTTGAACACCAAAAGCTGGAGTTCCGGTATATACTATTACAGTGTTGCCTTCGACGGATACAAACTTGTACGCAAAATAATTGTAACAAAATAATTGAATGACCACAGAACAGCTATAGAAAAGCGCCCCGGTTTTGAATAGCCGGGGCTTTTTTTTTATTTACATTTTTATAAAGCCAACTTCATTTCACATTACATCCTGATTACATGACCCATATAGCTTCGATCAAATTTTTCTAAATATCAGAATAAAAGGATGTCTCACGCAATAAATAAAAGCGTACTTTTGCCGCTTATAAATTTAAAATCAGAACATGTTAACATTTAATGCATTGGGATTATCGCCCAATTTGCTAAAAGGAATTGAAAAACTGGGATTTAACAAACCGACTCCAATACAGGAAAAAGTAATACCTTCGATCTTCGACTCCTCAACAGATTTAATAGGACTTGCACAAACCGGCACAGGGAAAACTGCCGCTTTCGGACTTCCTATGCTCGATCTTACGGATACTTCAAGTAAAACCGTACAAACACTCATCCTCTCTCCTACGCGGGAATTATGTGTGCAAATAACCAAAGACCTGGAAACTTATGCTCAATACCTGGACGATATAAACATTGTTTCAGTTTATGGTGGAGCTAGTATAGACAATCAAATCCGTTCTTTAAAAAAGGGGGCTCACATTATTGTTGCTACACCCGGACGAATGATTGATTTACTAAAGCGAAAAGCAGCAAACGTCCAGGCTATAAAAACCCTCATTCTGGATGAGGCTGACGAAATGCTGAATATGGGTTTCCGTGAAGAGTTGGATGAAATTTTAGAAAAAACTCCTGCTCAGAAACGTACGCTATTATTTTCGGCTACCATGTCAAAAGAAGTAGCGCGGATTTCGAAAAATTATCTCCAGGATCCGAAGAAAATCACAATCGGAACGCAAAATGCCGGAGCAGAAAACATCAATCATATCTACTACCAGGTACATGCCCGTGATCGCTATATCGCTTTGAAAAGAATCGCGGACAATAATCCGGACATATATGGAATTGTCTTTTGCCGCACGCGAATGGAAACAAAAGAGATCGCTGAAAAACTCATTAAGGATGGTTACAATGCCGATGCCATTCATGGAGACCTCTCCCAGGCACAGCGCGATCATGTTATGAAACGATTCCGAGAACGGTCATTACAAATGCTCGTTGCAACGGATGTAGCTGCTCGTGGTATCGATGTTAAAGACATCACTCATGTGATCAATTATAATCTGCCGGATGAACTGGAAATTTACACACATCGTAGCGGACGTACAGGTAGAGCCGAAAAATCCGGCGTAGCTATTTCCCTGATAAACTATAAGGAAAAACATAAAATCCAGCAGATTGAAAAGATCATTGGTAAAAAGTGTACTAAAATGCCTTTGCCTTCTGGAGAAGAGATTTGTGAGAAACAGCTTTTCAATATGTTAGACCGAATGGAAAATGCAACGGTGGATGAAAAAAAGATTGCTCCATTTATGGAAACAGTGAACAAAAAACTGGCCTGGATGAGCAAAGAAGAAATCATCAAACACTTTGTTTCCATGGAATTTAATCGTTTTCTGGAATACTATAAAAACGCTCCTGACCTTAACAAAAAAGCTTCAGAGGGTGAAAGCTCCAAATTTCAGAAGGACGCAGACAAAGGCAGACGTAAAATTCAAAGTAACGGGGATTACACTCGTTTCTTCCTTAATGTAGGCAAAAAAGATGGCTTAATGGCTAAGAAAGTAATTGGCCTTGTAAACGATCATACCCGGAACCGGGACATTGCCATTGGAGCTATCGACTTAAAAGACAGCTTTTCCTTTTTTGAAGTAGAGTCTACTCATGCAGAAACTGTTAGAAACGCTCTTAATGGCAAAAACTACAATGGCCGTAAAATGTCATTAGAAATAGCAGAAGCCCCGGATCAAAGCAAAAAAAGAGAGCGTGGCGGAAAAGGCAAAAAAAGCAAGAAGTTCAGAAGGTAAAACAGAACAACTGATTTTTATTCATCTGAGGGAAACTCAATAAAGCATTAGAAGACCTAAAAGACAAGGATTTGTGGTTATCAACCATCATAATTCTTGTCTTCTTCGATTCGGAGGGTCTTTTGAACAAGATATGAGTTCCTGTCATGTGACGTTCTTGAAATAAGCTCTGCTAAAAATCCGCCTACAAACAGGATGGTTCCCAATTGCATGGATAAAATACCCAGATCAAAAAGTGGCCGTTCATTTACTCTGGCGATACCCAAAAATATTTTCTGATAAGCTAAATACAATGCAATAAAAAAACCGATCACAAACAGAACGGTACCAATAGACCCAAAAAGGTGCATCGGACGTTTACCAAAGCGGGAGATAAATGTAATTGACAAAAGATCCAGAAATCCGTTTATAAAACGTTCCCAGCCAAATTTTGTAGACCCATATTTTCGGGCCTGATGTTGAACCACCTTCTCTCCTATTTTCTTAAATCCAGCCCATTTTGCTATTGCCGGTATATATCGATGCATCTCACCATAAACCTCAACGCTTTTTATCACTTCTTTTCGATACGCCTTCAGGCCACAGTTAAAGTCATGCAAATAAATACCGGTCATTTTTCTTGTTGCCCAGTTATATAGTTTTGTAGGTATTGTCTTGGTTAACGGATCATAGCGTTTTTTCTTCCATCCGGAAACCAGATCATACCCATCTTCCTTAATCATACGCACAAACTCCGGTATCTCATCCGGATTGTCCTGTAAATCGGCATCCATAGTGATAACCACATCACCTTCGGCATAATAAAACCCCTGATTTAAAGCTGCAGATTTTCCATAATTGCGTTGGAACTTTATCGCTTTTACATTAGCGTTTTCATGGGATAATTTCTCAATTATACTCCAGGAGCTATCCGAACTTCCATCATCGATAAAAACAATTTCGTAAGACAGCTCGTTTTCCTTAGCCATTCTGACTATCCAATCATACAATTCAGGAAGGGATTCCTCTTCATTCAACAGAGCAATTACAATAGAAATATCCATATACTATAAATTATTGATTAAAAGGGGATGGATTAGCTTCTTCTTTTTTTATAATCAACGCTAGCAGCAGGCCACCTATCAGGCCCCAAAACAAACCACTAAAAAACTGACTGATGCTCAAGCCCCACCACGTAAAAGTAACATTTTCCTGAAAGCTACGCAATGCATCTAATTGCTCCTGATTCATGGATGGAGAGGCTTCCACGGTTTTTTCCAGACTAAATTGTATCATTTCCTGTATAGCACCGGGATCAATAACGGTATAATGCAGCATCGAGTAAGCTGTCATGATCAAACCATAAAACAAGCCTGTCTGGAAAATGACAGCAAAAGCTTTCCCATAAGTTATAAACCCATTCAGGCCATCTTCGCGATATTTAAATCCACTATAAAACAAGCCTATAAGCACGACCAACCAGCTTAGAATACCAATACCTCTTGAGTTGGTCAGGTCAAGGACAAAAGAGATAATCAATAAAACTGCAGAAGCTGCAGCAATATATAAACCATAGCGAAATGCATGATTGCTCAGGGAAGTTTTTTTATCTGCCATAATTGTTTCTTTTTTGCAAAAGTAATCTGAAATCTCTACAAAGAAAACAAAAATCAGGGAATTAATACAGGATAAACCATCAATAAAAAATATTTATAAAAAAAGTTCATGTCAGGTATTGTATGGTACGGAATAATTTTTACTTTTGCACCTCCAAGGGCAAGTCTTACACGACCAGCTCCTGCTGAACTCCCCCAGGTCCGGAAGGAAGCAAGGGTAGGCGGTTGTAGCGGTGCGATGTAAGTAGCTTGCCCTTCTTTTTTCTCTTTTTTATAAAATCCTCCCGCAAAAGGCTTGAATTTAGCCTCCAAATTTTGTATCTTTCGAGTTGATTCACAAAAAGTAACTGATTAAAATATCGCAAATCAATACAGATATGTTTAAAGCTATCGTATTCCTCTCAAACACATTCCCAATTTCGTTGACCTGCACTTTTTTAAGCTTCACTATCCCTTTGCAGTTTTTTATATTTCTGTACCGAACGTAAACAAAATATAATAGCCTGTGTTTTGTTATTATCTTTGCAGATGATTAATCAAATGTTTCACAAACCAAACCACTATTATACAGTATGCCTGCAGATTTTTATAATCAATATTGTCAGTGTTTCTGTATAAAAAGCATCATTTAGTAAAGTGGTGAATAGTGGCAAAATAATCAAACCATTATCCTATGAAATTTTTCATTGATACCGCAAACATCGAAGAGATCAAAGAAGCAGAAGCTATGGGCATTTTAGACGGAGTAACAACCAATCCTTCTTTAATGGCCAAAGAAGGGATCACCGGAGAAGAGAATGTGAATAAACATTATCAGGACATCTGCAAAATTGTTGACGGGCACATTAGTGCCGAAGTCATTGCTACGGATTTAGAAGGCATGCTGAAAGAAGGTAAAAAGTTAGCTTCCCTGCATCCGAATATCGTAGTAAAAGTGCCGGCAACGGCTAATGGCATCAAGGCCATAAAAAAATTCTCAGCAGAAGGTATTAAGACCAATTGCACATTGGTTTTTTCAACCGGTCAGGCCATTCTCGCCGCTAAAGCCGGAGCAACATACGTAAGTCCGTTTATCGGCCGTATTGACGATATGAATTATGATGGATTGGAAATTATTGAACAAATGGTTCAGGTATATGCCAATTATAACTTTGACACTGAAATTCTCGGCGCCTCCATACGAAACGTAAAACACATTATAGAATGTGCTGAAGTTGGTGTGGACGTTGTGACAAGCCCGCTAAAACCCTTAAAAGGGCTTTTGAATCATCCGTTAACCGACATCGGGCTTGAAAAATTCCTGGCAGACCATAAAAAAGCGCAGAAATAAGTACCAACCATCCCTTTTTCAAGCGATTGTTAAATCTTTAATATATAATAGCCTATGATTTTAAAACTTCATGAACAAAATCCCAGTGAAAGAAAAACCGATATCATTGTGGATATACTGAAAAAGGGAGGCATTATCATTTACCCCACAGACACAATGTATGGTATTGCTTGTGATATTTATAATTCAGACGGGCTGGAAAAAATAGCCAATTTGAAAGGGATCAACAGCAAAGATGCCAAGTTTTCTTTCATCTGCAAAGACATCTCTGACATTGCAGATTATACAAGACCCATCAGCAATCCGGTTTTCAAAATGATGAAAAATGTTTTACCGGGGCCTTATACTTTTCTGCTGACGGCTAACAATAAAGTCCCGAAACAAATTCAGGATAAAAAGAAAACCGTGGGCATACGTATCCCGGACAATAACATTGCAAGGGCTATTGTTGAAAAGCTGGGAAATCCGATCATGTCTACTTCCCTTCCGCTCAACGAAGATGAAGAGCAGGAACATTCAACAAATCCGGAGCTGATCCATGAAAAATTCAATGGACTTGTTGATGCTGTCGTTGACGGTGGACCGGGAGAGCTTAGCCAGTCAACAATCATAGATTGTACCGAAGAAGAAAGTTATGTTATCAGAGAAGGAAAAGGGGAAGTTCAGACATTGCTCAGTAAGTAATATTTTTGATTACGGGCAAAAACCTGATATGTCCGGCGAAAAATTTGATGTTTTAATGCAGGAAAATGCCATTAAAATAGAACGAATTGTTTCCGCCGGACATGTCACTCCGGAAAACGAACCTTATATTCAGGATACCCATGAATGGGTTATATTGGTCAAAGGGCAGGCAGAAATCCAAATGGAAGACCAAAAACATGAACTCAGGGAAGGAGATTACCTGTTTATCCCGGCAAAAACAGAACACCGGGTTACCTTTACCAGCAAGAATCCGGAGTGCGTTTGGCTTGCCATGCACTTCGCTCCAAACAATGAATAATGCAACTCTACTTGCATTTGTGACGGATTTACACTATTTTCGAACATCAAAAGATTGAATAATCCAATAAAAAAATATTATTTACTATGGAAAACAAAAGTTCAAACAAACACGAAACAGACCGTATCCGCCTAAATACAAGCGCAGACGTTAACAAGCGGATTGACAAATCAATTGATGACAACATTCGTTTTTATGCTACTCAATCCAAAGAAAGAATAACCCAGCGAATAGAAGAGCTGGACAAGCTCTGGGATGTCGACCGGATTATCCAGGGAGGAGCTGCAGGAACCAGTTTATTTACCTTACTGCTTGGAGCTATAGGTTCCAAAAAATGGTGGTTACTAACGGCCACGAGCCTTGGCTTTTTAGGCAATCATGCTATTAATGGCTGGTCACCGTCGATGTATGCCCTGCGCAGCATGGGCTGTCGCACACGCCAGGAAATTGAAAGAGAAAAATATGCTCTGAAAGCTTTGCGCGGTGACTTTGATAATGAAGAATTTAAAAACTCCACATCAATAGACGAAAGAATTAAAGCCGCTATTGAAGTAACGAAGAAATAAATCAACACCTGATGATAGCAAGTGCCTTTGCTATGTTTTACTGAGTCCGGTATAAAACATTTACTTGTGATTTACAGTGAAATCTGTTTAAGTGATTCATGTAAATCTTCTTTGTGCAGGGATGAATACTACGATTTGTAGCAATCATTCAAAAAACAGAGATTTCATACCGGACTCATTATTAATATATTTGACCACCATTCAGTTATCAATGAGCAATAAGACAAGCCGTTCAAAGGGAAAAGAAGCAAAAAAGCCCTGGCATATTCCATTTAGCGGATGGAAGGAAATTGTATTACGAATAAAAAGAAACGTTGCTGCACATCATGTACGTGTTTTATCCGCCGGAGTTGCCTTTTATTTCTTTCTGTCATTGTTTCCAATTTTGGCCGTTCTGGTATCCACTTATGGACTTGTTACGGATATTGAACAGATAGAAAAACAGATTTCTTTAATCACCAACATCTTACCTGAAGACGCCCAGGGGTTATTATTTGATTTTCTGACCAACTTAACGCTACTTTCCAATGAAGCATTGAGCTGGAGTTTAATTTTAGCTGTGCTAATCACCTTATGGAGTTCAAACAGGGGAACAAAGACACTTTTCGAAAGCATAAATGTCGTTTATAACGAGTCTAATAAACGGAATTTTTTTGAGGACATTGCGCTGTCCCTGATCTTTACACTCGGAGGAATTGTAGTAACGATCGTTGCATTGATTATGGTTGCCGGTATTCCTGCGTTTGTCAATATCACAGGAATTCAGGGGTCGTTATACTCGGCTATTATCTGGCTTCGCTGGCCATTAATTGGTTTTGTCATCATCCTTGTGCTTTCATTACTCTATAAAATCGCCCCTGCCCGCAAGAGCCCCAAGTTTTCATGGGTAAGCACAGGAGCCGTTATTTCAACCATCTTGTGGATCGCCGGATCGTCTTTGTTTTCACTGTACATTAATAATTTTGGTAATTTCGACAGCATTTATGGGAGCTTTGCCGCTATCATTATTTTAATGCTATGGTTTTTTCTTACTTCTTTTATCATTCTTTTGGGTGCTGAGATAAATGCGGAAATGGAACATCACACCTATAGCGACACAACAATAGGTAAAGACAAGCCCCTGGGAGAACGTGGAGCTTTTTATGCAGATCATGTGGCCGAACTTTTAAAGCCAGGCAATAAAAAGTTACGTCTTAACAAGCAGAAAAAACACTTAATGACCCTCGCTTTGGAGAAATCAAAAGAAAATTCAGATGGTTTACAAGGCGGCCCTTTTGGAGCTGTAATAGCCCAAAACGGAGAGGTAATAGCATCGGCCTCCAATCAGGTCATCAAACAAACAGACCCGACAGCGCATGCTGAAATTGAAGCGATACGTAAAGCCTGCCGGCAGCTAAACACAAATGATCTTAGCAACTGTGAAATTTACACAAGCTGTGAGCCCTGTCCAATGTGCCTTAGCGCCCTATACTGGGCAGGAATACAGAAAATCTATTATGCAGCAAACCGGCATGATGCAAAAGAAGCAGGGTTTAGCGATGAAGATATCTATCAGGAGTTATTAAAGCCCAGGTCCGAACGTAGTATTCCCATGATATCCCTGGAAAGACAAGCCGGTAAAAAAATTTTTGCCGAATGGAGGCGGAACAATCCCTGGGATGATACACAAATTGAGAAATCGACAAGAAAATAATTTACTCCCCCTAAGCAGTATAAAACAACAAGCAGACTCTAAAGCATGAACGACAATTTATCTTATCAAATAATATCCCCACAAAAGTTGACCGGGAGATTTTCCATACTCCTCCTGCTTTTTTCCCTTTTATTGTATACAAGCTGTCGCGACGAACCCGAAACAAAGACAATAGAAGTCCACGCTTCAGCTTACAATTCTCATCCTTCGCAAACCTCTTATCGCAATCCTTCGATAGCCGCCTGGGGCGATACCCTGAAGCCCGGAATGAAAGCGATTGCGATTTCCAGAGATCTGCTGGACTCAGGACTAACGCATAAACAACAGGTAAAAATAAGCGGACTGGAAGGAAAATATACTGTTTTGGACAAAATGAATAACCGCTGGAAAAAAAGAATAGATATCTACATGGGAAATAACCGCGATTCAGCACTTGAATGGGGCATTAAAACCGTTAAGATTACATGGGAGGTTCCCGACGAAAATAACAATCCATAACTTAAAGAACCAAAACTTCTTGAGACTTTTTAGAGTCTGCAAAAAAAGTCAGTTGGCTGCAAATTACCGGGGAATCCGGCTTAAAGCCTGGCTGGCAGGTGAAGTTAGCCTCAATTTATCAACAAATTCCTATGGTTTAGTCCCCTTTATGTAAGAATTGCATCCTGCTTCAGCAAGGTGTTTCGAAAAAATCACAAACATCTCTTTTAGCCCGCTTCAGCGGGCTTTTTCAGATGCAGGTTAATTAGTGTCCGGGTAGAGCGGCTCGTTACCTTGCCGCTCCCCCACAGACCCGTACGAGCGGATTTCCCGCATACGGTTCCTCTCAATTTGGTTTTGCTAAAAGACAAGAGTGGTATATCTTGGGTTTTAGCAAAGG
>JAIPBW010000010.1 GCA_021738505.1 Bacteroidales bacterium
GCAAAATGACGCGCGAAGCGCAAATGACCTTGGTGAAACAGAAAAAGGTTTCACAAGGTAAACTAAAAATGACATCCGTCGAAGACGGATAAATGACGCGAAGCAAATGACAGTAAGAGATAAAAGCAAGAAAACATAACAATAACGTTATCAATATTTTGAAAAATTTAAACATATGAACCTGAAAAACCCAGCATTTCTATTTGCCATCCTGCTCTTGTTCTGGATATTATTATCCAATACGCTGGCACTGGAATTTCTGATCCCCGGGATGTTGCTTATCGTGTTGATCATCGTCCTTTTTTGCCGTAACTGCAAGATTTTTGACGGGGCCAAAACAACACCTAAAGCCTTTATTTACACATTGGTATATATTTTTGTATTTCTTGGGGAATTAATCAAGTCCAACTTCGACATTGCCCGTCGTGTATTATCACCAAAATTACCTGTCAATCCGGGGATTATAGAAGCAAAAACCAAACTTAAATCTCCGATGGGCAGAATGATCCTGGCGAATTCCATAACATTAACCCCCGGAACATTTACCGTAGAAATAGACAACGACACCCTATACATTCACTCTATCGACATTGATGAAGAACATCTGGACGATATGTCTTCGAAAATCATCCGTCGGTTTGAAAAATATCTGGAGGAAATATATGATTAACACCATACTAACAATAGCCACAGTGCTTATTTTTATAAGCTTTATCCTTTCGGGCTACCGCTTTTTCAAGGGGCCGGATACGGCCAACAGAACAGTTACTTTTGATGTGATGACCATCTCATCCATAGGCCTTATTGCTCTGATAGCCCACTTCGCTAACCGGATTATTTATCTGGACATTGCCATCGTTTACGGATTGCTCAGTTTCATGGCTGTTATCATCATCGCTAAATATTTAGAAAAAGAACTATTTTAATATGGAAACAATAGAAATCATAGGAGCACTCATAACCCTGGCCGGATCCATATTTTTGGTTCTCGGTTCATTGGGTTTAGTAAGAATGCCCGATCTGTACACACGCATTCAAGCCGGAACCAAAGCCTCCACCCTGGGAACGATCCTGACTTTATTCGGTCTTGGATTGATACACCTCGACTGGATGGGAAAACTTATCATATTAATTTTATTTGTCTTATTAACAAACCCTATCTCATCCCATATACTGGCAAGATCGGCTCATTATATTAAAACACCGGTGAGCAAACTTACCAAAGTAGATAAATTAAAAGACAAAGAAACCGAAAAAACATCCGAAGCAAACCATACAAATCCGGAGGACGAATTATGAATATGACCTGGATTGCATTAATCATTGGCCTGATCATGCTAATTATGGCTTTTGCAGCCATCTATGCAAAAAAACTGGCTGTAGCCATCATCGCTGCCGGAGTGGTTAGTTTACTGGCATCGATCCTTTACCTTACTCTGGCAGCTCCCGATGTAGCCATGACAGAAGCCGCTATTGGCAGCGGTTTGTCAACCATTATTTTCTTTTATGCTATTAACAAAATAAGAAAACAAAGTCATGATTAAAAAGCTTATCTATATTCTTGTACTTGTAGGTGCCGGTATTATTATGGCACAGCTGTTTGCCGGTTTTTCGGGTAGCACTGAATTATCCGAAACAGCCCGCTACTATGTTGAATCGGGACCAGAAGAAACCGGAGCAGCTAACCTGGTCACTGCAGTTATTGTAACCTATCGTGGACTGGATACTCTGGGGGAAGTTACTATCTTGTTTACAGTTGCAGCTATCATTGCTTTCTTTATGAAAACCCGGGAACAAAGGGATAAACCCAAACGCAGAGTCAGTGAGATTTTAACAACCGGAGCCCGCATACTTGTTCCCGGAACTATGCTTTTCGGAGCTTATATCTTTATCAATGGACACCTTAGTCCGGGAGGTGGTTTTCAGGGCGGTGCCATTATTGCCTCGGGATTTGCTCTTATGCTGCTTGCATTTCCTCAAGCCAACCTCTCCCACAAAACCATCCGTTGGGTAGAATCCATCAGTGGATTTTCATTTGTTATCATCGGCGTTTTGGGCATATTCATGGCCGGTGGATTTTTAGATAACAGCATTTTACCATTAGGCAATTTCGGCTCACTGTTTAGTGCCGGAGCCATTCCAATCATATACATTTTTATCGGACTGAAAGTAGGCGCTGAGCTTTCAAATGTTGTAGGTCACATGCATGAAAAACAAAAAGAAATTTAATCCATGGAAATATTTCAACTGGAATACATCACATTAATCACCGGAGGCCTGCTGGTTTTGACCGGCCTTTGGGGCATCATATCACAAAAGAACCTTATTCGTATGGTTATCGGCTTTTCATTGTTCGATACCGGGTTACATGTGATCATGATAAGTATTGGTTATATCAGAAATGGCACAGCCCCAATACTCGACAAAGCTGTAGATAAAGTCAATGCTGCAGGGCAGATTGTGGATCCATTGCCCCAGGCCCTTGTACTTACGGCTATTGTTATTGGCTTAGGCGTTACAGCCCTGATGCTGGCCTATGTCGTGCGACTACATAAAGAAAAAGGATCGTTGAACATTACTAATTTTAAAGACTTGAAATGGTAACACCAATTTTCATAATCGCAACCGGACTGGGCCTTGCCTTTGCCCTGGGGTTTATACCCAAAAAACATATTAACTTAACCGGGATACTGAGCTTTCTCGGACTGGCTTTTATGACGTTTATTTCCGGACAATGGCTATTTAGCTATTTGGGAAACAACGAGTTATCTCAATTTATCTTTACAGCCGGCGCCCGGCCCCCTTTTGCTATCGCTCTGAAAATGGGACAGGCTGAAGCTATGATCACCCTGCTGATCAATGTTGTCGGGTTACTCAGTGCAGTTTTCTTGTATGACAAGCTGAAACAAATTGGACGGAATGCCTTTATAATTTATCTTGTACTTATTATGGCATTGAATGTAATTGTCATGACGCGGGACTTGTTTAACCTGTTTGTATTTTTGGAAATAACAAGCATTGCCACTGCCGGCCTGATGCTTCTCGACAGCAACTTAAAAACACTTTCCGCCGGTTTTAAATATCTGCTTGCCACCAGTTTGATTGCCGGTGTGTTTCTCATTGGAACGATTTTTATTTATTCCTTTGGAGGTTCTCTCTTTATCGATGATCTGACTGCTATTGGCATGGCTCCCTTAAAAGCTGTGTCTGTGGCTGTGTTTTTATTGATGATCTCCATAATTTTAGAGCTCAAACCCTTCCCCGCCAATGGCTGGGGACTTGATGTTTATCAAACCGCAAACCCCGGCATCTCATCTGTTATTTCCGGAGGTACAGCCACAGCCATGCTTTTTGCGCTTTATAAAATTATGCCTTTAAGTACAATGCAGTCTTACGACATTCTGATCTGGGTCGGACTCATTACCTTTTTGGGCTCGAATTTGATGGGTCTAAAACAATCTGATGCCCGCAGGCTATTAGGATATTCATCCATCGGACAGATTGGTCTGATGATTTCCATCATCGGAATGAAACCTTATATTCAATTTGATATACAAATTATTTTACTTGCCATTTTAATAACACATCTTATGGCAAAAGCCGGATTTTTCTGGCTTACCGGAATTGTGGGCAATACGGATATCTCAAAGTGGGGTATGATACGCAAACATCCGGAGATGTTATTTTTAATGGGGACATTTGTATTTGCCCTGATCGGTTTTCCGCCATTCCCCTCTTTTTTCGGCAAATGGCAACTGATCATGGAGCTCAGCTCTTCCGGTCATTTCCTCTGGATAGGCCTGATATTATTGGGTTCATTAATTGAAGCCGTATACCTGTTCCGCTGGTTAGGATATGCCATTAAAAAAGAAACAGCAACCCAGTCAAGCATCGACATACGTCCCCATAAAACTTTACCAACCATCATTTTTGCTGTATTTCTTTATGGTGTTGGTTATCTGGCCAGCTTCTGGTTCCCCATGGGAGGCTCAATAAACTGGCTACCTTTGGCCTTTATTGCCATTTTATTTGCTTTGGATTTTCTGCCTGCCTGGATCAAAAATATCATTTCAATTGCAGGTCTGTCATATTATGCTTATCAGATAATTCCTGAACAGGAAGGGCTTTATCTGATATTCGCTTTCATCTTTTTGATCGGTGGTATACTTACATTAATTCCTGGATTCACTAATAAAGGAAAGCGCATTGGTTTTTACCCGGTAGCCATGATGATGTTTGTAGGCATGGGCATGTTGATAGAAGCTCAAAGCATGCTGGAGTTTTTCTTTGGCTGGGAGCTTATGACCGCAGGCTCTTATTTTTTGATTATCCGCGGACACCGTTCAATGCCTCATGCCCTTAGTTACATGCTATTTTCTTTAGGCGGAGCCTATTTAATTTTTGCTGCTTTTGGTATTGCTTTTGCCGGCTCGGGGAATTTCCTCATGAGCGGATTATCTACGATGGGCGGATTAGGGGGTATCGCTTATACTTTACTTGCCATTGGTTTTATGACAAAAACAGCCTCCCTGGGATTACATATATGGCTTCCCGGCGCCCATGCTGAAGCCGAATCGGATGTGTCTCCCATGGTATCGGCTATCTTATTAAAAGCCGGTGTGTTAGGGTTGATCATAACTTTTATGGCCATGGGCGGACCCAATAATGAATATACGACCTTACCTTATGTTCTGGGTTGGCTGGGCGCTATAACCGCTTTAGTTGGTAACTTAGCCGCCGCTTTCCAGGAAGATGCCAAACGTTTACTGGCTTATTCCTCCATCGGGCAATTAGGATATATCCTTTTTGCTCTGGCTATGATGACGCATTTGGGTTGGCTCACAGGAATCGGTTATTCACTGTCGCACTTTGCCTATAAAGCAATCCTTTTTATGGGAATTGGTGCGGTTGTACTACGTCTAAAAACCCACAACATGTTCGAGATGGGAGGTATGATTAAAAAGATGCCTTTCACATTCATCGCAGTCCTGATGGGAATAATCACATTGGCAGGCATTCCTCCACTAATAGGATTTGCAGGAAAATGGCTATTTTACAATGCCATTATTGAAAAAGGTTGGTACTTTCAGGGTACAATCATATTCTTTGCCGGAATTATCGCATTTTTATATTGTTTCAGGATATTGTATGCCGTATTTCTGGGTCAGCTTAAAGATGAACACAGAAATGTTAAAGAAGCCCCGATTTGGTATCTTATTCCCCAATACTTATTATTACTGAGTATCATGATTTTCTCGGCTAAACCGGAATGGATCTTTCAACCATTAGGAAGCATGCTGGCTCCGATATTTCCACAAGGACAACTTGTCTGGAATGAAGGAGGTACTGCTTTTTCAGATATTGGCTACTGGAATGGTAGCTGGGTAATGTATATTATTGGAATTATGTTTGTTATGATCTTTGCCTGGCTTTTTATCCAAAACAGGAAACCCAAAAAGGTCAAACAGTTCAATATCGTTTATGCCGGAGAAAAACCCGAACGTCCCGAAACAACCCACATGGCTTACAATATGTATTCCGGGTATAACAAGGCATTGGGGTTCATTACCGCTAACGGCATAACAACTTTCTGGAACTGGATTTCAGAGCATGTGACGGCTATGGGAGATTCCTTGCGGAAAATATATTCCGGAAACGGTCAAACATACGTCTTCCATATTATTCTTTTTGTAATTATTGTGTATCTCTTTTCAAACGGAGGATTTTAAATGAGTATTATAGCGAAACTACTATGGGTATTACTGGGATTATTTATAATCCTAAACTGGGGCTTGCTTATGGGCGCCCTTATACGAAAAATTGTTGCCCGTGTCGGCAAGCGTGTTGGTATCCGTTGGTATCAGCCCTGGCTTAGCCTTCCGATGCTTTATTCAACACGATCTTCTATTAGCCACGGGGTGATGTATTATCTGGGTCCGGTATTCCGGCTTAGTGGTGGTGTCGGAATATTCTTATTTATGCCCTTAATTGTTGGCTCTCCCTATTTTGATAACTTTTCCTTTGCCGGAGACGTTGTTGTCATCTTATACTTCCAGTTCTTTGGGATGTTGGGAATGGCACTAGGAGCGGGAGAAGGAGGTCACCCTTATTCCACCATCGGTATTAGCCGCGGACTGGCCCAATTTACAACGGTAGAAGTCCCACTAACATTGGCCGTGATCTCACTGGCCATACAATATGACACCCTTTCTATCAAAGAAATTGCAGCTGCTCAGCAGGGAGGAATAACCAACTGGACCTTGTTTACCAATCCACTTGCCACAGCTGCCGCTTTATTATCCATGCTCGGGATATTCCGTCATGCACCCTTTAATCTTGTGCAGGCTCCTAACGAAATTCCGATTGGTCCTCCTACCGAATATCACGGCACATATCTTGGTGTTCTGAGAACCAACGGAGCTATTCTGCATGTAATTGAAGCCGTATTATTTATGAATTTATTCTTCGGAGGAGCCGGTAACTGGATCGAATTAATCATCAAAACATTCTTTATATATTTCTTCACCGTGTTTATTGGTGTAGTTTTCCCACGATTCCGAATTGAACAATCCGTGGTATGGTTTTTAAAGGTACCCCTGGTACTGGGAATACTGGCAATTTTATTTATGGCAATCTAAGTACAATTTAAACTATGGAATCTCAAAATAATAACAATAACAATCAGGAAAAATTCCGTGATCCTAATCTGGATAAACGGACTGTGATAAGCCCCGATGGACAGCAGATAGAAGTAGATCCATTACAGGATTACTTCGAGCAAGCCCGTCCTCAGGTGCACAAACCGGCCAGTAAAGTGATAGAAAAATTTCTGAACTGGGCCCGGGCGGAGTCTCTATGGGTTTTAGGATTTGGTACGGGTTGCGGGAGTATTGAAATCCCTCCCTTAACAACACCACGCTTTGATGCCTATCGTTTTGGTGTGGCAATGCGACCAACGCCAAGGCAGTCTTCTGTTTTTATTATTTCAGGCTACCTGTCGGTAAAAACGCTAAAAAGAGCCATCCGTTCCTACGAGCAAATGCAGAATCCCAAATATGTTATAGGACTGGGTTCATGCACGATCAACGGTGGAATGTATTGGGACAGCTACAATACCATTAACCGTTTAGATTATTATATGCCTGTAGACAATTATGTAGCCGGTTGTATGCCGCGTCCGGAAGCAATTCTCGCAGCATTCGAAAGTCTGAAGAAACGAATAAAAGAAGGACGTGCTGATGGAGCCAACAAATACGCCGAACATTTTGACTGGTATAAAGCCAATCAGAAAAAAGTCATTAAAGACTGGAATATGCCGGATTACAATTGGTAAAGCAATAAACACTTTAGCGAAAAAATAACTATGAACACAACAATAGAAGAAACCCTGACATCCCTGGAATCACGCTTTGAGTTAAAAGACATCAAACAACAGCGCGGTGATCTGGTGTTTGTCACCGTCAAAAAGGAACAGCTGATCTCGCTGTTGACCCACATGCGTGACAATGAAAACTTCACTCATTTCGTAATGCTTTCCGTAGTAGACTGGATTGAAGACGGTGTTTTTCAATTAAGCTATATCTTAAATAATCCTGAAAAACACGTTGACATTGTTTTCCGATGTATGATAGAGCGCGAAAATGCAAGCATGGAGTCAGCTCATCATCTATGGAAACAAGTAGCCACCTATCAGCGGGAGCTCTACGAGATGTATGGAATTGATTTCCCGGGAAGTCCAAGAGTACACGAGTCCTTCATTTTAGAAGGCTGGGATGATATCCCCCCTATGCGACGTGAATTTGACACGAAAAAATATTCCGAAGACACTTACTTCCCTCGTCCCGGAAGAGAGTCAAAAGATCCTAAAGAACACATGAAAAACAAATTATATCCCGATGCAGACAAGTAATCTCATTAATTGGCAGCCTGACCGGAGTAAATTTCCGGACCAACTAGCCGATGGCAGTTTTAAGGTAGACCTGAGCTCCGGCAAATATGTAAAAATATGGCACGGCCCAAATCATCCGGGTGTTACCGGAAATATGTCGCTGGAGTTAACACTCTGCGGAGATGAAGTTATGGATGCCAAAACCCACGTAGGCTACTTGCACCGTGGATTTGAAAAGCTTTTTGAGCGCCGGAAATTCATCCAGTGTTTTCCCACCGTTATTCGCATGTGTGTTGCTGAACCTGACTATAACGAATACAATTATGCTGCTGCTATTGAAGAACTTTCCGGCATTAAGATTCCGGAAGCAGCAAAATGGCTCCGCATGCTGGCGCTGGAAATGTCGCGCTTGCAAACGTTGTTAAGGATTGTCCCCGGTCAAGGCGGAACAACCGGTCTGGGCATCGGTGTACAATGGGGTGTGTATTTGCGTGATCTGATCCTTGATCGTTTCGAGGAGCTGACCGGGGGCCGGATCTACCACATGTATATGCTTCCCGGTGGCGTCCGTGGACTCCTCCCCGATGGATTCCGCAAACGCATGGAAGAAAACCTGAAAGAAATTGATGACTTTGTCCAACGCATCGATCGAGTGCAATATCAAAATGCGGTCTTTAAAAAACGTACAAAAGGAATTGCTGTTATCCCGCCGGAGTGGGTTGACCAGTATGGAATTACAGGGCCCAATGCCCGGGCAGCAGGATTTAACCGCGATGTGCGTAAAGATTATCCATATTTGAATTATGATCAGTTGGACTTTGAAGTTAACACAGACAATTTCTCAGACATCTACAACCGCTCCCGCCTGCGCTGGAGAGACCTGCAACAAACCGTGGATCTAATCCGGCAAATTATGGATAAAATCCCGGACAAAGGAGATTTCAAAGCCAAAACGCCAAATGTATTGCATTGGAAAATTGAAAAAGGCGAAACGTATATTCGCTCAGAATCTTCTCGTGGTGAATATGGGTATTATGTAGTTTCTGACGGAAGTGAATACCCCAGACGCATCAACCTGCGCGGACCAAGCTACATACATGCCGTATCATTATTGGAAAGGCTACTCAAAGGAGCAAACATTGCCGATATCGGAGCAATTATGGTCTCTTTGCAGTCTTGTCCACCGGAAATAGAACGCTAACAAGAGTTATAGCTTTTGATAGATAGATTAAATTTAGATTATAAACAAAGCACATAATCCGAAAAATGATAAAACTAAAAGACATACTAAGTCCCTTTACGGCCTGGAATAATGTTTTTAAGGCTCCGGTAACCATAAAAGACCCGTTAAACCGTGAGGCAGCCCCCCGATATCGCGGATTTCACTTTAACGATATAGAAAAATGTATCGGATGTGGAGCCTGCAGCATGATCTGTGAAAACGAAGCCATAGATATGGTGGAAGTTGCCACTGTTGAAACGACAGACGGAGACTCCGGTCTGAGACCACGTGTAGATTACGGACGCTGCTGCTGGTGCGCTCTTTGTGTGGATGTTTGCTCCACAGAATCACTAACAATGACCAATGAATTTAAGTGGGTCTCCGAAGACCCCGAAGACTTTCGTTATATCCCGGGTATAGACGAAAAACCCTGGGATAACAGAACCGAAGGATGGAAAAAACCCGCTCCCAATTACGAATTCAATCAATTGGAGCGTGTCAATATGGAAATGCTCGGGCCGGAAGAACGCAGTGATTCCTTTGTTGAAATCGTGCAGGGTTATTCAAAAGAACAGGCAGAAAAAGAAGCCGACCGCTGTATCGACTGCGGGCTTTGTGTTGCCACATGCCCGGCTCACATGGGGATTCCGGAATATATTAAAACCGTGCGGAATGAAAACCTGGAAGAAGGACTCCGAATCATGTATGAAACAAATCCATTACCGGAAATCTGCGGACGCATTTGCACACATAAATGTGAAACTGTTTGTGCCATGGGACATCGCGGAGAGCCTTTATCTATCCGCTGGCTGAAACGGTATATTGCCGATCAAAATCCGGCAGAAGAATACCAACGTATCTTACATTCCAATGATATTGATACAAACGATAAGAAAGTAGCCATCATCGGTTCGGGAGCATCCGGTCTATCAACAGCTTATTACCTTAGAGTGCTGGGATATCAGGTGAAGATCTTTGAAGAGTTTGAAGCAGCAGGAGGTATGATGCGCTATGGTATTCCGTCCTATCGTTTGCCTTATGATCAAATCGATAAAGACGTAAACTATATTCTTTCGCTTGGTGTAGAGATTCAATATAACACAAAGGTTGGGAAGGATATTACTCTGGAAGAGCTTCATGAAGAATATGATGCTGTGTTTTCCGGAACAGGTATGCATGCTGGACGCAGCACTAAAATCCCGGGCTCGGACCACAAGCATAACTACATGGCGGCTGGCTTGCTCAATAAAATTACCAAAGGTGAAGAAATACATGTAGCAAAAGAAATTATCGTTATTGGTGGCGGAAATGTTGCCATGGACATAACTCGTTCTCTGGCTCGTCTTCAAAATCAAAAGTATGGCGAAATAAACATACTTACTACGTCCCTTGAGTCAGAAGATATTATGCCTGCTGACCGGGAAGAAGTTGTGGAAGCCCGTGAAGAGGGAGCTACAATAGATCCGGGTTGGGGCCCTCAGGAGATTATCATAGAAGATGATGAGATCAAAGGATTACGTGTACAGCGCTGTACAAGAGTATTTGATGAAGAAGGAAGATTTAATCCGAAATTTGATGAAAAAGATGAAAAAATCTTTAAAGGGGATATGGTTGTGGAAGCCATTGGTCAGGGTGCCGATTTCTCCTATCTGAAAGGTGAACTAAAAGATCAGCTTGCCTTTAATCAACGTGGACGATTAGAAGTCAATGAATATTTTCAGTCTTCTATACCATGGTTGTTCTTTGGAGGTGACATCATTCAGGGCCCTGATGTTATTCATGGAATTGCCAACGGACACAAAGCGGCACGGGGAATTGACAAATATCTCCAGGCCAATACATAATAAAAAATTACAAACTATAAAATATTAACCTATGGCCATTGATATAAGTACAAACTATGCGGGACTCACGCTCAAAAGCCCGGTGATAGCTTCTTCATCAAGCCTCACCGGAAAGCCACAAAAGATTGAAGAAATGGCAAAAGCCGGTGCCGGTGCTATCATTCTCAAATCTATTTTTGAAGAACAAATAATCATGGAAGTCGACTCAGAGCGAGTCAATAACATGTATGGAAATTATCCGGATACCGAAAACTACGTTTCTTTTTATACCAAAAAGCACAATGTAGATGAATACATTAACCTGATCCGTTCGGCTAAAAACAACACTGATGTTCCTATTGTTGCCAGTATTAACTGTATTTCAGTGAGCGAATGGGTGGAATTCGCGGAAAAAGCACAAGATGCGGGGGCTGATGCACTGGAGCTCAACATGTTTATCTTGCCGGGCAATATCGAACAAAATGGTGAAGAAGTTGAAAACATCTATAAACAAATTATCCATGAAGTTAGTCCCTTGTTAAAAATTCCTTTAACCCTTAAAATCCATTATTATTTTTCAGGGATGGCCAACATGCTTTATCAACTGGCGGAACATGAAAAAGTTAAAGGACTTGTGCTGTTCAACCGGTTTTATAATACGGATATTGATATCAACAAAAAGAAGCTTACCAATGCCAGCATTTTTAGTGCTCCTACTGATATTTCCATGCCTTTGAGATGGACAGGAATTGTAGCCGATAAGATCAATGTCGATATTGCCATTTCTACAGGAATCCATGATGGAGAAGCCGTTGTAAAAGGGCTTTTGGCAGGCGCTAAAGTAACACAGGCAGCTACTGCTTTATACAAAAAAGGAGTGGATTATATTGGAGAGATGAATACATTCTTAAAAGAATGGATGGAAAAAAATGAATATGAACGCATTGAAGATTTCAGGGGATTGTTAGCTCAAAAGAACATCAACCGCCCGGAACTCTTCGAACGCTCACAGTTCATGAAGTACTTCTCGGATTATAATTAGGCTTTGTATTTAACACAAGAAATAAATCCGTTAATTTACATTAGAGGTTGCTGAAAAAAGCTGTAATGCATAATTCACAAGGGGCTAAAGTGTAGTATTACACCAGCCGTCCGGTTGCAAGCAGACTCCATATTATTATTCAAAACCACCTTCATGAGAAAAGGTGGTTTTTTATATCAAATAGTTCCACTTACTTCCATCAAAATATCATCATTTGTTTTGTTTATAATCAGCAAGTACTCATAAAAACAAGAATACTCATATTCAAAACCCGAAAGAACTGAAAATTCAAAGTTTTCAGAGCATCAACAAAAGAAAAGTTTAGCAAGACTGAGCACAGGTAGAAAATAAACAATTATCTCTTTTAGTTGTCCCTTTAAAGGAAAATAAAACAATATTATATGCTAAAGAAATTTGCTGTATTTTTTATCCTGTTTTCTTTTATACATACAGTATCCGGACAATCCGGAGAAGGTTATTACGTAAAAGGTATCGTTAAGGATAAATCTGAGAAAGAACCCATTGAGATGGCCACTGTTCAATTACTCGCCCCTGATGATTCAACAAGCATAGCCGGAACAAGTTCTGATCCTGACGGCAATTTCAAAATACAGGCTTCTGAAGGAGAATATTTACTAAAGATAAGCTTTGTTTCTTTTGAACCTGTTTTTATTGAGAACATTCAATTAACAGAGGATGATCCCGGCTTTAGTGCCGGCACAATATATCTTAAGTCAGAAATGAAAAGTCTTTCTACAACTGTTGTCGAGGGTGAAATAAGCCGGATGACGATGGAAGGCGGGAAAAAGATCTTCAATGTAGGGCAGGATTTAAACAACGCTAATGTTAATGCAATAGAGGTTCTGGAAAACATCCCGGCGGTCACAACAGACCTGGAGGGCAACTTAAGCTTGAGAGGAAGCGACGGGGTGCGGGTTTTGATAAACGGAAAGCCAGCAAGCATGATGGGGGTTTCCGGGTCCGAAGCTCTCCAGTATTATCCGGCAAACAGAATCAAAAAAGTTGAAGTTATCACAAACCCGTCGGCAAAGTATGAAGCCCAGGGTTCTGCCGGCATTATCAATATTATCCTTAATGATAATGAGCAGTGGGGATTAAATGGCGTTTTCACGGCCGAAACAGGAATACCCCAAAATCACGGGGCTTCTGTGGATTTAAACTACCGGAAAAAATGGTATAATATCTTTGCCAGTTATAATATCAACACCAGAAGAAGTCCCGGTGGCGGATGGCGCGAACAAACGTTCAATTATCCCGATACTACCTATTCGCTTAAAACAACAATGGATAACTCAAGAGGAGGGATCAACCATAATATCCGGTTGGGTTCCGATTTCTATTTTACTCCCAATGATGTACTCAAAGTCTCGGCCATCTATAGCCGGGGAAATGAAGAGAATGAATCTGAAATAACGTATAAAGAATATTCGGGAGGAAATTTTAATTCGGACGAAATGACTCAAAGAAGCATCCGTGATGAATTAGAGGAAGAGACAGAAGGAGATTATGAGTTGAACCTGAATTACACCAAAACATTTGGCAAAGAAGACCATGAATTAACTGCAGACTTACAGGCACGAAATAATATCGAAATTGAAGATGCTAATCTGACAGAAACCAGGTATTATCCGGGACAGCCAACAGATACCTCGCTTTTTCAAAGCTCACTTAACGACTCAAAAGTCAATGCTTATCTGGGAAAAATTGATTATACGTGGCCATTTAGTAAAGATGGGAAATTCTCTACAGGTTTTCGTGGTGAGTACCGAACCATCGAAAACAAATATTATGTAGACCAGCGGAAGTCTGCTAATGAGCCCTGGGAAAGACTATCGCGCTTTTCCAACACATTTTTGTACCATGAAGAAATTTACGGAGTTTATGCCATGTACAAAAACAAATGGCATAACATCAGCTATGAAGGAGGCCTTCGGATTGAATACACCGGCATTACAACAGGATTAGAAACGGAAAATGAAGATAACAACCGTTCGTATTTTAACTTTTTTCCCAGCCTGGCATTTACCTATCATCTTTCCAAGGTAAATTCCCTACAGCTTAGTTATAGCCGCCGGATAAATCGGCCCTATTTCCGACAACTGAATCCATTTAATACATTTCGCGACAACAGGAATTATCGTACCGGCAACCCGGATCTCCATCCGGAATTTACCGGAGCTTATGACCTTGGATATGTGAAAAACCAGGATAAAAGCACTTTTTATGCCGGTGCTTTTTACAGGCGAACAATCAATGATATTGAAGGTGTAGATACAGTTAACAATAAGGGCGTTACAGTTAGTAAACCCTATAACCTCGCTTCCCGTGATAATTTTGGACTGGAAGTCCGCTATGGCCGTTCCATCCTCGATTGGTGGGATTTTGATGTAAGCAGTTTTTTCTACCGTGGCGAAACAACCGGCAATGCTGCCAATGAAGACCTGAATGCTACAACATATACCATGGACGCACGAATATCCACAAATATTGATGTAAAAGATTGGTTTGAAATTCAAATCAATGCCGATTATCGCGCACCCGAAAAAGAAGGACAGGATATTGAGCGCGCGATGTATGATATAAATGCCGGGATCCGTAAGGATTTATTCAACGATAAAGGACGCATCGTTTTTAGTGTGCGTGATATTTTTAATACGCATTTTTATCAAAGTAAAACCATAGGCAATTACTTTACGGCTGAACAAAAACACCAATGGAGACAAGGGCCATTTTTCTCATTATCCTTCTCTTATGAACTAAAACATCAAGAGTCGAAAAAAGAATCTGAGACAATTTTTGAGTCAGGTAATGAAGACCCATTTTAACCTCTTCTCAGAAAATAAAAATTTATTGGCGAAGTATAAGGATACTACAGCAATTGATTTCAGCGTTTTACATTTGAACAAATCGTCATACCAATAATGTAAGGGAGAGATTTTCAAGCCGGATGAACAGTATTATGAATAATATAAACTTACCGGCAATGAAATAAATTTTCCTACATTTGTGCTTATTCCTGTTCAGTTTAACCCCGGCAATAATGAAACAGAAAAAACCAGTAGAATATTTAAAGCAGATTATCGCCCGCGATTATCAGGGAGATTATATATCAAAAAAAGAACTAAACAAGCTTTTAACTGATATCGATAATGAATTCTATGCTGAAGAACAGGATGTTTCCGCATATAATTCGGACTCTTCTGCCGCAAAAGCAAATTCACTGGAATTCTTAGCCCAATCAGCTATTGAGTTAGTTGAATTCAAATCTATTGAAGATATTTACAAATATACGGCCGATAAGCTATATGACTTATTGGACAAAAAAGCCATCATCACTGTTGTTGATTATCATCTGGAAAAAAATTACTGGCAAATGAAGCAAGTCAGAGGTATAGAAAAATTAAACAATTTTTCATCCCGCTTTGGCTTTGATTTGACCAATATGACAGGACAAACGGAAACCCCATTTTTAAACAAACTCAAAAAAGGACAGCTTACCGAACTTGATTTTGATGTTCCGGCCCTTACGAATGGCAAAGTATCGAAATATATCGGCACACAATTTAAAAAGTTATTCTCATTAGATAAGTTATTTTGCATCCCTTTCAAGAAGAATACAAATATACTCGGGAACATCAGCATCTTCCCCAAAAAAGGATATGAAAACTTTAATGCTTCTTTAATAGAGGCATTTGTTGGCCAGGTTAGTAATTTTGTTGAAATTTTAAATCAGAAAAGAAACCTTCAGGAAGAAGAAGAAAAATACAGAACAATCTTTGAAACCAGTCCCGATCCAATCTGCATTACTGATGGAAATAACAATATAGTCAAGATCAACCCGATGTTTCTCTCTTTAAGCGGCTATAGTGAAGAGCAACTTGTCGGACAACACCTTAATGAATTAAATATTTTTCAATTGGATAATGATCCGGAGAATTTGCTTCAAGCTAATCTCGTCAATTATGAAACACAGCTTAGAACCATCTCCGGACAGGTAAAGGATATATTGTTATCCACACAAAAGATCACGATTGAACAACAGCCTCACATTTTATCTTTTATTAAAGACATCACCTCTATCCGGGAACATGAACGAAAAATCCTTAAACTTGAGAATCGTTATAAAACGATAGTAACGCATCAGCCCGGAGGAGCTATTTTCTTATTCGATACTGACAAGAATTTTATGACAGCAGCGGGTAAGGCTCTTGAACTTTTAAATATTGACGAAAATTCCGAAGAGAAAATAACTCTCAAAAACACATTCCCTTCTGAATTGCAAAATACTATTTCAACGATATGTGAAGAAATCCTGCAGGGAAATAAAGTGGTCAGGACTATTGAATATAAACAAACCTACTTTTCCGTCTGGGGTGTTCCTGTCAAAGACCAAAACAACAAAATACGTGAAGGCCTCATCTATTTTGTGAACATTTCGCCATTAAAAGAAAAAGAACATCAGTTAAAGCAAGCTTTAGAAAAAGCAGAAGAAAGTGATCGCCTGAAATCCGTCTTTCTTACCAATATCAGTCATGAAGTAAGAACTCCTATGAATGGCATCATTGGTTTTACGGAAATGTTGAAAACAAACACTCTTACTGATGAGGAATATTATGAATATCTGGATATTATAGAAAAAAGTAGTGCCCGATTAATGAAACTGGTCAACAACTTAGTCGACATCAGCCTCATTCAGGCGAAAGAGGTTCAGCTCAAAACAATGGAATTTAACCTGAATGAAAAACTTAAGGATCTGTTCAACCAATATTCTTCTGATATCGACAAAAATGCCGTTACATTAAACTTGAATACTCCTTTAGAAGATTCGGAAAGCTGCATTGCATCGGATCCCACTTTATTGGAAAAGATTTTGATAAACCTTTTGGATAATGCGGTAAAGTATACAAACAAGGGAAAAATAACATACGGATATACTATTAAAGATGATACGCTGGAGTTTTTCGTCTCAGATACAGGGATCGGGATTAATCAGGAAACAAAAGATATTATCTTCGACTATTTCCGGCAGGAGGACTCAAGCTTTAATCGCCAATATGAGGGTGCCGGACTGGGCCTTTCTATTAGTAGCGGATATGTGAAAATGCTAAACGGGGACATCTGGGTAGAGTCCGCTCCTAAAAAAGGGAGCACTTTTTATTTCACTATTGAATACAAAAAATGTAAAAACCAGACCTCATAAAAAATATTAAGATACCTGTTTTGCGTTTAGACTTCATTAATTTCAGGCCATCGAATTCCCATCCAAAGCCCTGAAACAATTATCGAAATAAGAGAACATAGAAATATCATGTATTAAGCTAATATGGTAAAAAAGAAAAGAAGAAAGAGAAAAAAGAAAAACCGACTGAAACGCAAACTATTTTCATTTATCGCTCTGATAATAACCGGAATTATCGTTCTCAGTGGTCTTTTTATATTTGCCGTTTATCATAATATATTCGGACATATTCCGGATGAATCCGAATTAAAAGCCATTCACCACGAAACGGCAACCCTGGTATATTCTAATGACAACCAGCTCATAGGAAAATATTTTGCTCAAAACCGGACCAATATCCAATGGTATCAACTCCCCGATCATTTAGTTAATGCTTTGATAAGTACGGAAGATGCCCGTTATTTTGAGCATGAAGGCATTGACAGCCGAAGTCTGATGCGTGTTTTGATAAAATCTGTTTTGCTCGGCGATAAAAGCGCGGGAGGCGGAAGTACCATTACCCAACAGTTAGCTAAGAATTTATTTGGACGTAAAAGCTATGGAATTTTAACTTTACCGGTTATCAAAGTCAAAGAGAATATCATTGCTTATCGCCTTGAAAAGATATACAACAAAAAAGAGATCTTACAGCTTTATCTGAATACCGTTCCTTTCGGAGAAAACACCTATGGTATAGAAGCTGCTGCAAACCGCTTCTTCAATAAAAAAACCTCTCAATTAACAATTCAGGAGTCAGCCGTTTTAGTCGGGCTCCTCAAAGCAAACACATATTATAACCCGCGGTTAAATCCTGAAAATGCGCGCCACCGAAGAAACATTGTCCTTCATCAAATGGCAAAATACGATTTTCTGGATGAAGAAAAAGCTAATACGCTGCAGGAAAAGTCACTAAATTTAAACTATAGCAACTATAATCGCCAGGGTCCGGCCTCCTATTTCCTAAGGCACGTCAAAAGTAAAGCAAAGGATATCTTGGAAAAACACAAATTAAGATCCGGGAAAAGTTATGATCTGGAAAAAGACGGGTTAACAATCGTCACCACTTTAGACCATACTCTGCAAAAATATGCCAGAGAAGCCATACAGCAACATCTGTCGAAGATGCAAAAAAAGCTTGACGCTCAGCTTAAAGGCAGCAAACACAAATATGTACCGGAACAAAAAAACGCATCTGTCAAAACGCGAGAAATTTTCACCTGGGACGGCATAAAGGCAGAAGAAATGAGTTATTCCGACAGCCTTTGGCATTATGAAAAAATGTTACAGGCCGGTATTGTTATCATGAATCCTCAAAACGGAAATATCATGTGTTGGGTAGGAGGTAATCATTACAGGTATCTTCCTTTTGATCTTGTTACTGCCAAACGACAGGCTGCTTCTGTGTTTAAGCCCGTATTATACGCAACAGCACTGGAGCAAGGCTACAAACCCTGCGATTACGTAAAGAATACGCAACCTGATATGGAGAAATATCCGGACTGGAAACCGCAGAACTATGACCGCTCAAGTGGTGGCGAAGTTGCTTTATGGTATGCCCTGGCAAATTCAATGAACCTACCCACAATTGACCTATACCGGCGTGTCGGTCATAAGGATATTGATTACATCAAAAACAAACTGGGCTTTCAAGAACCACTACCGGACAAACCTTCGGCAGCATTAGGGACAATAGACGTCAGTCTGCTGGAATTAGCATCTGCTTATTCTGCTTTTGCTAACAAAGGCTATGTGCCGGGCTCAGTTATGATAAAAGAAATCCGTGACAATAACGGAAAGACAATTTATAAAAGGAAAGGCACAGAAAAAGAAAAAGCACTAACAGAAGAAACGGCAAAGACAATGACGGCCATGCTGCTGAAAGCTACAGCAGAAGGAACAGGGCAAGCATTGTATACTGCTTATGGTATCAAATCTAAAATTGCCGGGAAGACAGGAACTTCTCAGAATTACAAAGATGCCCGTTATGCTTGTTACAACAGAAATATGGTCATTGCTACATGGGTCGGAAGCAGAAACACTAACATCCATTTCCGACAAGGGATATATGGTAGCGGCAGTCGTCTGGCATTGCCTCTGGCTGCTAAAATTCTTTATAAAGCACAACTAAACAGTGCTAAAAAAGAATTGTTTAAAGCGCCCGAAATACCCGAAGATACTTCTGGCCTTTTTGATTGTAAACCTCAACGTGAAACATCTGCAGGCAGGGATTTCTTGCAACAAATGGTGGATCTGGTAACTAAAGACAAAGAAAATCTGGCGAAAGAAGATAGCTTAAAAAAGGAAAACAATAAATCAGATACGACTAAAGAACAAGAAAGAACAAAAGTCGGACGTTTTATCCGGAAAGTTTTGGGTAAAGATGACTCTTAATTTCCGTTTCCGGAAAGATTATCTTTCACATAAGCGCACATAACACTGACAAACATTATTTTTATGCTACTAGTTATATAGAAAAACTATTCTTAAGATGAGTTGTTTCATTCAGGTACAAACAAAAACAACTAAACAAATGAGACAAACAAAATTATTTTTAGCTTTTATAGCAGTATCTTTAATTTTTGCTGCATGTAGTAAAGATGAAAATACTAATGAAGACTCCTCACAACAAGTGCAGTCTGTATTATTCTTAAATGTCAGCACCGGAAACTACCCCGGCGATATTGATACTTATGTTTCCAATAACTATCCAAATGATACGATCGAGGAAGTTTATCAGGAAGATTACTCTAACGGAACAACGAAATATGAAGTGGAATTGAGCAATGACATTGAACTATATTTTGATGCCAACGGAAATTACTTAGGCATGGATGACGATGATGATAATGTTGCCGTAAGCAATCTTCCGCAAGTGATTATTGACTACGTGAATAATAACCATTCCGGAGAAAATATTGTAAAAGCAGAATTTGAAACAGAGGATGGCCAGGATATTTATGAAGTTTATCTGAGCAATGGTATGGAGCTTTATTTTGATTCCAATGGAAACTATTTAGGTATGGACGATGACAGTTCATACATCAATGTTTCGGCACTTCCTCAATCTATTAAGGATTACATAAGTAACAATTATCCCAATGCTGCTATTCTCTATGCCGAAGAAGATTATGATGATGGACAAACAATCTATGAAGTAAAGCTGGACAACGGCATGGAACTGGAATTCGACAGCAATGGCAATCTGCTCTCGTCGGATGATGACAATATTCCAATCGCTCAGTTACCACAAGCTATTCTTGATTATGTCAGCAATAATTACCCCAATAACACAATAGTTGAAGCTGAGTTTGAGTTTGAAAATGGCCAGAAAATGTACGAAGTAGAACTTGATAATGAACTCGAATTATACTTTGACATGAACGGAAATTTCATCAAAAGCGAACAAGACGACTAAAAAGTATTGTGTTGTTAAATAAAACTCTCTCTTTTATCGGGGAGAGTTTTTTTATATCGTATGTTCCAGAAATATCTTTAATCCCAGGCCAATTAGTACAATACCGCCAAATATTTCAAAGCCTGTATTAAATCTGTTGCCCATTTTATTTCCAAGCCAGCAGCCTATAGCAGAAACTGCAAACATAACCCCTCCTGTAATCAAAACCGGAATAATAATCGGCATTTCAAGCAATCCGAAACTAACACCAACAATTAGCGCATCAATGCTGGTAGCCAGTGAAAGCCCCAAAACGGTCATATTGTTGTTCAGGTTTATACCCCGACTTTCTTCTTTTCCCACAAAAACCTCAAAGATCATTTTTCCTCCTATGAAAGCCAACAAAAGAAACGCAACCCAATGATCAAACGTTTCGATTAAAGGCTTAAACTCTTTTCCCGCCAGCCAACCAATAAGAGGCATGGCAAAATGAAAAAAGCCCATAATTGCAGCTAATTTTAATGGCCCGGCCAAACGATTACACTTGAGACAAACACCGGAACTTACGCTAACAGCCAGTCCATCTACAGATAACCCCAGGGCTATGAGAAATACAGAAAAAAGACTCATTTCACTTTATCCTTTTAATACCAAAATAAAAAAGGGTCTCTTATTTAAAAAACCCTGTTTTGCCGGAGTGCAAAAGTAAAAAACAAACGGAAACGGAAATACGAAAATTATCCATGGATATGAAATTATGGAGTATTTCATTGACTAAAAATTCCATTCAGTTGAATAGCCGGGAAATTACAATTAACGAATTTCAGCAGGCTGATCAGAAAACACTGACTCTTGTCCGATTATTAAACACCGTGTTTGTTTTACACCTCCCCAACAAGCTATCTAACAATTCTTTAACATCTTTTCAGCCAAAAATTAATTTAAAAAAGAGCAAGTATATTCGTCTTGTATCCCATCATAAGCTAGAAAATAATTATCACTAATTTAAAATACAGCTAATCAGCTATTTTAATTTATATTAATTCTAAACAATGAATGAAAATTATTGTTTTTGCGGACAGAAACACCCCAAAAAAAAAGCTTATGAAAATTTTAACTTTGACACTTTCAATTGTTGTAATGGCATTTAACCTTCATGCGCAAAGCAGTGAACGTGATGTCATATCAAGCAGCGGAGGTGAAATGACCTCGAATCAGTATTCCCTTGAATATACTTTAGGGGAAACTATAATAAGCACTGTAGAAAATTCAAACTACATGCTAACACAGGGGTTTCATCAACCGATGTCGGTCTCGACTTCTGTACCCGAAGAGACAAGTGGCGAAATCACACTTTATCCTAATCCAACATCAGAAAAAGTTTTTCTGGATTTACCGGAGGAGTTAAATGATGTTGATGTAAAGATTTTCACACTTTATGGTCAAAAAGTCTTAAGTAAATCTCATCTGACCAGTGAAAGCAACATCAACTTATCCGGATTAGCTTCGGGAACCTACATCGTTTCTATCATCAATCCAAACAACCAGTCGATTGAAAAAAGAATCAAAATTCAAAAGATTAAGTAAAAAACATTTACAAACACTAAAAACAGAATTATTATGAGACGTATTTTTAGTACACTATTATTTATTTTGGCAATATCATTATCAATTCATGCGCAAGCACCGGAAAGCTTTACCTATCAAGCTGTTCCAAGAGATGCTAATGGAAACATCCTTCAAAATCAAAATATCAGTCTGAAAATATCTATTTTAAAAGGTTCTACAGGCGGCCAGGTTATGTATGAAGAATCTCATACTGTAATGACAAACGATCAGGGATTGGTAAACCTGAATGTAGGAGAAGGTAATCCTATCTCAGGTAACTTCCTTTCCATTCATTGGGAAAATGATAACTTTTACATAAAGGTGGAAATGGATCCCAACGCAGGCACGAATTACCAAATGTTAGGAACCAGTAAGCTAAGATCCGTGCCATATGCTCTCCATGCCAAAGAAGCAGACAACACATTTAGTGGTGTTTATAACGACCTTATAGGAAAGCCCAACTTACACGCTGTGGCCACCAGCGGCGATTATAGTGACTTGATGAATACACCGAATATGAGTAATTACATTTCTATTTCAAATCCATCAGCCGGAGATATGCTTTATTATACAGGTTCAGGCTGGTCCAAACTCAATGCAGGTAATAACGGAAACGTAATGAAAATCAATAACAATGGAATGCCATCCTGGTCTTCCGCGAGCAGTTCGGGAGATAATTTAGGTAATCACACAATGACTCAAAATTTGATAATGGATACATTTAAGTTGAAAAAAAGCTCAACTGCCAATCCGGCCATGGAACTTATGAACACATGGGGTGATGTGAAATTCCACGACTGGGTTTTTGTAGGCTCATCAAATACTGATAATGAAGGTGACATTAAATTAGCTGATGATCTTGAGGATTGGGATGACACCAGTTTTTTTATCGATCCTAATGACATGTCTGTATTAGAGGACATAGAAATTAAGGGAGAGGTTATAGGAAATATTACCTTTCAGGATTCTGCAAAAATTGGTGACCCATCTTATTCTTTTGGGGAATATCTTATGTTTGATCATATTAATGGTAATATAAATGTTGGACAAGCTGACTTCACTCAGGATACTTCAGAGGCAACGGCATTTGATGTCGGTAACTCCGGACAGGCCTGGGATGAAATGCATGCTGCAAATTTCGTTACCAGTTCCGACCGCAGGTTGAAGAAAAACATCAGTCAACTAAGTTATGGAATTGAAGACATCATGAAACTAAAACCGGTGAGCTATAAGCTCAAAAAAGATCCTGAAGGTGAAAAAACCCGTTTAGGATTAATCGCTCAGGAAGTGAAACCGGTGGTGGACAATGCCGTGGATGAATTTGACTATGATAAGGAAAACGGAAAATTTGTCAAAAAAGAAAACAAATATCTCGGTATTGACTACATGAGCTTGATCCCGGTGCTTATAAAAGGTATGCAGGACCAACAAAACAAAATTGATCAACTGGAACAAAAGCTAAATAAACAGCAAAAACAAATCGATCAATTAAAATCTATGATCAAGAATAAATAATTCTGAATCAATCATTTGACTTACACCCGGGATTCTTTTTCCCGGGTATTTTATAACCATAAAAATGAATAACTTATGAAACGTCTATTTATACTTTTCACTTTCTTTTTTCTTACAGCAATGACTGCACTGGCTCAATCTCCGGATAGTTTCAGTTATCAGGCAGTTCCGCGTGATGCCAGTGGAGACATCATGCCCAATAAAAACATCAGTATGAAACTGTTGATCCTGGAAGGCTCATCTTCGGGTAATGTGGTATATTCGGAGTCCCATAATATACTCACCAACGATCAGGGAATTGTAAACCTTGACGTCGGTGAAGGCACTCTGATCAGCGGAGACTTTCAGATGATCAACTGGGGGCAAAATCAGTATTTCCTGAGAGTTGAAATGGACCCCAACGGCGGGAATCAATATCAAACGCTCGGGACCAGCCAGCTAACCTCGGTACCCTATTCACTGTATGCTGATGAGGCCGGAAATACTTTTAGCGGCGATTATCAGGACCTAAATAATAAGCCTGCCCTGGATACAGTGGCTTATACGGGCGACTACAATCAATTGAAAAACACACCGGCATTTGCTTCTGTAGCCACTTCCGGCAATTATTCCGATCTCAGCGGCATTCCCTCTTTGAGCCCGGTTGCTACTAGCGGAAGTTACAATGATCTCAGCAGCAAGCCTAATCTGGACACTGTCGCTTACACCGGCAATTACAATCAATTGTCCAATAAACCCGGCTTTTCGCCTGTAGCCACAAGCGGGAACTACAATGATTTGACCAATGTTCCCTCACTGGCCGCCGTAGCTACTTCCGGGAATTATAGCGACCTGAACGGCACTCCGAACCTGGATACAATTGCCTACACGGCTGATTACAGCGATCTAAATAATACACCCTCATTATCCAATGTTGCCACATCAGGCAATTACAGCGATCTTTCAAACACACCAAACCTAAGCGATTATATTTCAATCACCAATCCCAGTAACGGTGACCTGGTCTATTACGGAATGAATTCATGGAAAACCCTGCCAATAGGCAATTCAGGTCAGGTATTAAAAAGAAATGTATACGGTAACCTCGCCTGGGAAAATGATTCTACGGATAATCTGGGGAACCATACTGCGACTAAGGACATAATTCTAGGAAATTATTTATTAAAACAAAACAACACTTATAATACCGCTACTATTCAATTTGACACCAATAATGCCGGTACGAAAACAGCCATTGAGCTAAAAGCAGATTCAATTGCGGCCCGGTCATCAATGTACTTCACAGGATATAATAACAATTTGATTATAAGCAATTTTAATGAATTAATCGCTCAAGGAGAATCAACCTTTGGAGATCATATTCAATTTGATGAAAAAATTAAGGATATGGATAATACAGATTATTATCTTGATCCGGATAAAACTTCCACTCTTTACAATTTGGCAATCGATTCCGGAGATATCGTGTTTAACTATAGCACTGACACAAGTTATATCGGATATGGCTCTACGTATGGTAAAACTTCTAATCCCTTCGCACCTTCTCTTTTATTTGATGACTACTATACAGATATAACATTTATGGGAAGAGATTTTATACCTGATACGTCTTTCTATTTTACTGAGGATATTGGGACTAGTGGGGTGCCCTGGGATAACATCCACGCCGACAATGTTTACACCTCCTCAGACAGACGCCTGAAGGAAAATATCAACGGGCTCAACCAGGGTTTGAATGAAATCATGCAATTGCGCCCGGTTTCTTACCATCTGAAAAAAGACCCGGAACAAGCAAAACAGCAAACCGGCCTGGTGGCTCAGGAGGTGAAAGATATAATACCACAGATAGTTAAAGATTTCGAGATCGAATATAATTCCGATACGGAAACTTATGAGAAAAAAGAAACGGAATATCTTTCCATTGACTACATCTCACTCGTACCGGTACTGATAAATGGTATACAGGAACAACAGGAAACGATCAAGTCACAGAAACACAAGATTGACCAACTGGAAAACAAAGTTGATAGTATGGAAGAAAGATTAAATCGATTGGAGAAAATGGTTAATAATCAATAATATAACTCAACAAAAAAAAGAAAATATAATCAAATCTGAATTTAGGCTCTCTTCATTACATGAGGAGAGCTTTTTTATAGACTTTATTCGAATAAATATGCCAAAGCCGTTAACAACACTTATAAAAAATTCCAAATTCCTTGTTTATCATACTGTTAATCTGTCCATTCAACATTTCAATTCAGAAAAGCAATCACAATACCAACGGTAATAAAAACGCAATCGCAACAGAAGAATTTACAACCCAAAACTTGTTTTACAAAAAGACCATCGCCATATATAACTTGATGTTCATAATTATTGGTTAAGATTTGTACATTTAATATTAATCCCGGCAAAAACTATCCGGACTATTTTTTGTTTTAATGCAAGCAAAAGTATAATGTAAGCTAATATTAAAAGTAAACATTGGCCAAATGGATATTATTTACCCCCATCATTCGATGGCAGAAGTGCTGACGGAAAATTATCACCTCTTACCCGTAATTAACCGGTTTGGAATACAGCTTGGTTTCGTAGATGCCACTGTGGAAGAGATATGCCAAAAATATGAAATCAACACCGATTTTTTTCTGGCCATAATTAATACATTCCACAATGAAAACTACTTTCCTGAACAGAAAATGCAGGAATTTAACCCGCTAAAAATAGTTGATTACCTGAGGAAAACACATGATTACTACCTTACTGTTATCATTCCCGGAATGGAAAATATTCTCGAAAAACTAATTGAAAGCTGTTCCCTCAATTGTGAAAAAATGAAGCCCATCCGGAAATTTTATCAAAAATATAAAGAAGAGCTGCTTGCTCATATTCAGGATGAAGAACAGAATGTGTTTCCCTATATAATTGACCTTGTCAGGAATAAAAAAATATCCGACGGTTATTCCATCCATACCTTTGAAAAAGAACATACTAATGTGGATATGAAGCTGAATGACCTGACCATGCTTTTCCTCAAATATCTTGATCCGGTTTACGACAATACGCTTTGTAATGAGTTTCTTATAACATTGTTAAGGTTTGAAAAAGATCTAAAAAACCACGCCCGGATAGAAGATTATGTCCTGGTGCCTGCAGTTGAATCCATTGAAAAAAAGTTAAGAAAGTGATTGCCTCATTTGTCATAATACATCCATCCTCCATTTTTTCACAAGGGTTAAAATGCATATTGCAAAAAATATCTCCTTTTCAGATATACTGTTTCAAAAACTCTCAGGAATTTAAAGATCATTCCCGTCAATTAAAAGGAATTCCTCAACTTATTTTTGCTGACAATTCATTTAGCGAAATATTAGTTCCATTCATGATTAAACATGCAAATAAGTATACAAAACTGATATTTGTCGGCGAACAGGAAGTAAAAGGCTATCCCTGGCTGTCAAATCAAACTTCAGAAGATCAGTTAAAAGAAATCGTAAGAAACTGGAAAAACTCGATCTCTTCTTCAGAGTCCCGGCAAAAAAAGAAACTAACGCAACGTGAACTGGATGTTTTAAGGCTTTTAGTCTTGGGGTATGCTACTAAAGAAATTGCTAAAAGCCTGTTTATAAGTGAGCATACAGTCATTTCCCATCGCAAAAACATCACAAAAAAACTAGGTATAAAATCTTTATCCGGACTTACCGTTTATGCCATCATCAATAGCCTTATTGACACAACTTCGCTAAATGTAGATGATTTGATCTGATCTCCCAATTAAATCAAAATTTTTTAACGTAAAAAATATTCAGTTTTCCGTTCAGATATCCAACGGGCGCCTATTTATAGAGCCATGTAACTTCTTTATTCTGCCAATCTTAATTCAGCCCTGAAAAATCCCCTTTTTTGGGGACAAAAAGCGATTGATCATAGCAATAGTTTTGTCATCAAATAATATTTGATTCATAATATAAAAATACAAAACAATGAAAAAAGCTATTTCATCATTTCTCTTAATCCTGGTGAGTATGATGGTTTTTGGACAGGAAAACAATCAGCAAAACACTTACCTCAACAGTGCAGAAAAAATGCTGGCAACTGAAGGCAATCTGTTAATCGGTGGCTATGGTGAAGTCCATTATAATCAACCATTAAGCAACACACGATATAATAATGGCAAACTCGACGTGCATCGTGTTGTTATGCTGTTTGGCTACAATTTCGATGATCGCACCTCCTTTGTTACGGAGGTTGAATATGAACACGTTAAAGAAGTTTATATAGAGCAGGCTTTTCTACAATATGAACTCAATGACTTTATAAATTTCCGTGCCGGACTATTGCTGGTACCCATGGGCATTATAAATGAATATCACGAGCCCACAACTTTCCATGGTGTGGAACGGCCATGGGTTGATAAGTATATTGTGCCAACAACCTGGCGTGAAATAGGTATGGGAATCAGCGGAAATATCATTCAGGCATCACTCCGTTATCAACTTTATATCATAAACGGATTTAATGGCTTCGATGGAGCTGCCAATTTCAGCGGAAACAGCGGTCTACGTGGAGGAAGACAAAAAGGAGCGGAATCATTTATGTCTTCTCCTGCTTTTAGCACTCGTGCTGAATATTACGGATTTTCCGGTTTCAACATTGGTATGTCCGGCTATTTTGGTAAGTCACAATCAACGTTATTCGACGGCCTGGACAAATCTGATAATCAAACTATAGACATAGCCGATTCATCCCGGATAGGTATTGCCATGTTCGGAATTGATGCACGTTACAGGAAAAAAGGTCTGCAACTACGCGGACAATATTATTTAAGCAATCACAGTAATACAAACCAATACAATGCTTTCACCAACAATGACCTTGGAAGCACTATGACCGGCGGATACCTGGAAGCAGGATTTGATGTGTTAAGCTTAGCTGACAGCAAACATCAGCTGATTCCGTTTGCAAGATATTCTGTTTATAACACACATCAAAATACAGTCAAATCAATTCAAACGAATCAAGCCTATAATCATAACATCATCACCACAGGATTGAGCTGGAAAATGAGCCGGGGAGCAGTATTAAAAACTGATTTGCAATGGATAAAAGATAATTCAGAAGAAAACTATGACCCAACGCTCAATATGGGGATTGGTGTCATGTTCTAATAGGGTAACTTCTATAACGAGTTTTGTTCAAATCGGAACGAGTTCCAAATCAAAGGAGTAATCAAATTTAATTTTAAAAATAAAATGAAACTTTTTCTAATTGCCACATGCCTTATGATAACCTCTGTAGTTACTTTTGCTCAGACTCTGCCCGAAAACCCGGGCAGGGCTCTGCGCAAAGACATTAAGCGCATCACAGAGACTAAAGATTATCATATAAGCAAACCAAACCATCTGCCACCGGACAAACAAGGGTCATATTTTGAAGTCAGAAAAGATTCCACGACACGCTTGTTTGGCTATATGGGAAGGCAAAAAAGTTGTCGCAGGGGCGGTTGCGAGAGTCCTTCTTCATCTGAAAATTATGATTATTTTGACTATTTCATATTATTCTCTACTGAAGGCAAAGTTTTAAAAGTCAATGTTTACAATTATCAGTCTTCACACGGATACCAAATAACAGCACGTTCATGGCTAAAACAGTTCATAAACTACAAAGGAGGAAAAAAATTAGAAGCCGGACGAGATGTGGATACAATCTCCGGAGCTACAATATCCTCTAATGCAATTACACAAGCTGTTAGCAACAAAACCATAAAACTTAAAAATCATCTGTTATAGTATTCAAACCTGTAACTTATCAGCTTTTACTTATAGTTACACGACTGTATTTAATTCATGAGATAGGTCTAAAAAGCCCATATTTGATATTAATCTAATTTTCTGCGGGTTAAATAAACTTTAAGTTTTTAGACTAAGCTCACTCATTATTACGGTACCGCCAGACTATAACTTAACTTTATCATCTTTCTGCAGGCTTTTGTGAAACACAGAAGTCACATATTAAATTATGTCAAATGCAACGCTTCCTCTATGGCAGGACAAATAGTCTGATATGAAAGCATTCGCAAAAAAACATCTCTACAATTTGCATTTTATGCTGGCTAACAAACAAATATAACTCTTTATTTGTTTTTATGTGTAATGTATATTACATGATATATATCATTTCTGCTTAATAAAAATAGCCAAAGGAAGCATGAAATGATTTAATCTATTATTTTTGAGACCAAATATAACAACACATGAAACGCCTTATTTCAATCTGTATTTTCGTTCTAATACTAATTCCAAACGCCTTCAGCCAAAACTGGCTTACTAGTTTTGAAAAGGCAAAGAAGGAAGCAAGTAATTCCGGCAAATCAATCATATTAGTATTTTCCGGCTCCGATTGGTGTGTGCCCTGCATAAAACTGGAAAAAGAAATCTGGGAATCGGAGACTTTTATCCAATATGCTGATTCCAACTATGTCATGCTCAGAGCAGATTTTCCTAAACGCAAGAAAAACCAACTGCCAAAGAAACAACAAGAACACAATGAAATGCTGGCGGAAAAATACAATAATAAAGGGGCTTTCCCGCTTGTGGTGGTGCTAGATGCAAAAGGAAATGTATTAGGAAAAACAGGCTACAAAAACATCGATCCCGGATCTTACATTGAATTACTGAATTCATTTAAATAGTTTTTGTTTATGCGTTACCTGACGGTAGTCTTATTAAGCTTAATGACTTTCTTTTCTACAGCACAAAAGAAATTTGATCATAAGATGAAACTTATGGGTTCATCTTTCACCATAACTGTTGTTGCAGAAAACCAACAGGAGGCAGACAAACACATCAAAGTGGCTGTTGAAGAAATCAAGCGCATAGAAAACCTTATTTCTTCATGGAAAGAAACTTCAGAAACATCAAGGATCAATAAAAATGCTGGTATTAAGCCTATACGAGTCAGTAAGGAATTATTTTCCCTAATCGAACGTTGTCAGACAATTTCACGCATCACAAACGGAGCCTTTGATATCAGCTTTGCATCGATTGACCATATCTGGAACTTTGACGGCAGCATGAAAACTATGCCGGATAGTTCTGTTGTTGAACAGTCTGTTCGTAACATTAATTATCGCAATATTTTGCTCGACAAAAAGAAGCGAACCGTATTTTTAAAACATGAAGGCATGAAAATCGGTTTTGGAGCTATTGGCAAGGGATATGCAGCTGACAAAGCCAAATCCAGGCTACAAAAGACCGGTTCAAGAGCCGGGATCATCAATGCATCCGGAGATCTGACCACCTGGGGTCGACAACCCTCGGGCAAGAAATGGACCGTCGGGATTACCAATCCCCTGAATAAGAATCGTGTGTTTTCATGGTTTCCTGTAGATGATCGCGCTGTTGTTACCAGTGGGGATTACGAACAATTTGTGGAACTCAATGGCACCAAATATTCTCACATCATAGACCCACGCACCGGCTATCCTGCTCATGGATTGGCAAGCGTAACTGTTTTCGCCCCAAAAGCTGAACTGGCTGATGCATTGGCAACTTCCATCTTTGTTATGGGTGCCGATGCCGGAATAAACATGGTAGATCAAATCAAACATGTGGATTGCGTAATTGTGGATAAAAATGGTAATATTTTAAAATCTAAAAACATACAACTCAACACCATCAATAATGAAGAAAACTAAACATAAGATATTGTTTGCTATTGCCTTTCTGACAATGGTTTTATCATCCTGTACCAATGTTAAGGAATATCAGAAAGTGTACATCAACGACGAGGATATGGAACTTTCCTCATCTCCTGCCTCACGTTTTGAAACAAATTTTCAGGTATACCGTGAAGGAGCTTCCGGTGCCAATGGCGGGAAAACCGGAGGCGGATGTGGCTGTAATTAGAAAGAATAACAGGCACAGTCCTGTTTATGCTATTAAATGATGAATTTAAAAAAATGAAGAAAGAAATTATTCACGCTGTTGTTGTCCTTGCTCTTTTGATGAGCTCTCTAACTAATTTTCTGCATGCTCAAAACGACAGTACAACTTACAAAAAGAAAGTGCTGGAAACAACGGAGCTGGAACTTCTAATGAGTTATTATGAGCAGGATGGAGATAATGCAGCTGTAACAGGTGGTATTGGAACAGAGGAACTAACAAACTATACACCAACTATGGTTATTTCAATCCCTCTTTCCGATGACGATGTGCTTACCGTCGATGCCGGGCTTTCCGCATACACCTCAGCCTCATCATCTAATGTAAATCCGTTTAGCATGAGTGGAGCTTCTGGTAGTGATGACGACGATGATGACGACGATGACGACAAAAACGGCAAAGCTACCAATGTTCCTACCGGTAGCCCATGGGTAGCTTCCTCCGGTGCTTCTAAAAAAGATATACTGGGAAACGTTTCCTTAGATTTTGCCCACTACTCTGATGACCGGAACTCTATCTGGAATGTGAATGCTGCTTTTTCTAAAGAATACGACTACATGTCATTTGGTTTTGGAGGCGGGATAACCCGGTTATTTAATGAACGTAATACTGAGATTAATTTAAAGGGTCAGGTATACCTTGATCAATGGAAACGAATCTATCCAACCGAACTGCATGAGTACATGAAGTATGGAGAGAATTTTCAAAATAACGGATATTTTGAAAATGTAAATGTGCGAGACGAAAGCGGCGCTGTTTCTGCCTCTTACAATCCTTTTAATTTCCAGCCCCATCAGAATAAAAACAGAAACTCCTACTCCGCTTCTTTGTTTTTTTCCCAGATATTGACTAAACGCATGCAATTTGCCATGTTCGGTGATGTCGTCTATCAACATGGTTTGCTTTCAACTCCTTTTCACCGGATCTATTTTACCGACAAGAAAAACTATTACATCGGAAAACCATACGCCATTCCGGACTATGAGAGCAGAGACAATGATGTCGTTTTCCGTCTCGCTGACGACATTGAACGGCTGCCTTCAAGCCGTTGGAAGTTCCCGGTTGGCATGCGATTCAACTATTACATTTCTGAAGTTTTTAAGCTACGAACTTATTATCGTTATTATTCGGATAACTGGGGGTTAAACGGTCATACCGCTAAGATTGAAATCCCCGTTAGCTTAGGACTCTCCTTTGATGTAATGCCCATCTACCGGTACTATTCCCAAAATCAGGCCGATTATTTTGCCGGCTTTGAAGAGCATGTCTCCACGCAAAAGTATTACACCTCAGACTATGACTTATCATCATTTTATAGCCATATGATCGGAATTGGATTCCGCTACAAAGATATATTCTCAAAAATTAAACTCTGGCGTGTAGGTTTTAAGCAGATCGATCTGCGCTACAATTATTACACACGTTCTACCGGGCTTGATGCTCATATTATCTCTTTGGGTGCTGGCTTTAAGCTACTCCCGCCCCAAAAATAGTTACCGTGTTATTTTCTTGTATTTAATACGCTTGGGGATAATATCCTCACCAAGACGTTTTTTGCGGTTTTCTTCATACTCTGTAAACGATCCTTCAAAGAAATAAGCCGATGAATTTCCTTCAAAAGCAAGGATATGGGTACAGATCCGGTCTAAAAACCACCGGTCGTGTGATACCACGACTGCACAGCCGGCAAAGTTTTCAATACCTTCTTCCAGGGCGCGCAGTGTATTGACATCAATATCATTGGTGGGCTCATCAAGCAATAACACATTCGCTTGTGTTTTAAGCGTCATTGCCAGATGCAGGCGGTTTCTTTCTCCTCCTGATAACACCCCAACTTTCTTTTGCTGATCAGCTCCGCTAAAGCTAAACCGGCTGACATAAGCCCGCGCATTAATTGTCTTGTCACCAAACTGAATATCATCATATCCACCACTAATAACTTCATAAACGGTCTTTTCAGGATCAATGTCCGCATGTCGTTGATCTACATAGCCAATATCTACAGTGTCCCCGATTTTCAGCTCTCCGCTGTCCGGTTCCTCTTCACCCATGATCATTCGGAACAAAGTCGTTTTTCCGGCCCCATTCGGACCAATAACGCCTACAATTCCTGCCTGTGGCAATTTAAAATTTAAATTCTCGAACAATAACTTATCATCATATCCCTTTGCTAAATCGATGGCTTCAATAACTTCTTTACCTAAGCGAGGTCCATTGGGAATAGGAATTTCCACTTTAGCTTCTTTTTCCTTAATATCCTCCGCCATCATAGACTCATAATTGTTCAGCCTGGCTTTGCCTTTGCTTTGCCTTCCTTTGGGACCTTTTTGAGCCCATTCCAGCTCGCGCTGAAGCGCTTTTTGTCTTTTCGATTCTTGCTTCTCCTCCTGTTTCAACCGGTTCAACTTCTGATCGAGCCATGCAGAATAATTTCCTTCAAAGGGCAGTCCTTCACCTCTGTCAAGTTCTAATATCCAGCCAGCCACATTATCCAGAAAATACCGGTCGTGAGTAACGGCAATAACCGTTCCTTTGTACTGTTGCAGATGCTGTTCCAGCCAATGGACAGACTCCGCATCCAGGTGGTTTGTAGGCTCATCCAGAAGTAAGATGTCCGGTTCTTTGAGCAACAGGCGCGTTAAAGCCACCCGGCGCCGCTCACCACCGGAAAGTGTTTTTATTTTTGAATCTCCGGGTGGTGTTCGCAAAGCATCCATCGCTAATTCCAACTTGGACTCCAGATCCCAGGCATCTAACTGATCAATGCGCTCCTGCAGTTTCCCTTGTTTTTCCATCAGCTCGTTCATTTTATCCGGATCACTCATTAAATCCGGATCCATGAACTTCTCATTTACTGCTTCATATTCTTTAAGCAAGTCCGCAACATCCTGCACTCCTTCAGTTACCGTTTCCATTACGGTTTTCTCATCTTCAAGTTCAGGCTCCTGAGGTAAATAACCAACGGAATATCCGGGCGAAAAGGTAACTTCCCCCTGATAATCGTCATCTAATCCGGCTATAATTCGTAATACCGTTGATTTCCCTGCACCATTTAATCCCAGTAAACCTATTTTTGCTCCGTAAAAAAAAGAAAGATAAATATTTTTGAGAATATGCTTTCCCTGCGGTGTATATTTGTTTACATCCACCATGGAAAAAATTACTTTTTTGTCGTCAGTCATAACTTTTTATGTTTTATATTTTAGACTGCGAATTTAGAAAATATTCATTGATCCTTGTCAACTACGTTAATCTCTTTTCAAAATACTTATCCTAACCTTTATTATTCATCATTCCTGAGTTTTCTTTCCTCCTTAACGGATGTTTAGCCATTAACTCATAAGCCTGATTATAATGACATTATGTTTTTATGATAGGACAAGAATTGATTAACGATATGCCAACATAGATAACTGCTGTTAAAGTTCTGTTAACTCACAAACAAAGCCAGGAATGCTTTGTTTGAAGCATTGAAAACGTTAAAAAAAAATAACAATATGAGTGTATTAGTAGGTAAAAAAGCACCGGGTTTTAGTACAACAGCAGTAATTAAAGGTTCAGAAATTGTAGAGAACTTTTCACTGGAACAATATTTAGGTAAAAAATATGTCATTTTCTTTTTTTATCCTAAGGACTTCACATTTGTTTGTCCTACGGAAATTATAGCATTTCAAAAGAAAATAGAAGAATTTGAAAAACGCGATGTTGCCGTAGTCGGTTGCAGCACTGATTCGGAGTTTTCACACTTCCAATGGCTCAACACAAGCCAAAAAGAAGGCGGAATTAAAGGCGTAACATTCCCGATAGTTGCAGATCTGGACAAGACCATAAGCACCAATTATGATGTGCTGGCCGGTGAGTATGATTATGATGAAAAAACGGGAAATACCATATTCAACGGAGAACCGGTAGCCTATCGTGGTTTGTTCCTGATCGACAAGGAAGGAATAATTCGTCATCAGGTAGTAAATGACATGCCATTAGGGCGAAGTGTAGATGAAACATTGCGTATGGTTGACGCGCTGCAATATTGCGAAAAGCATGGTGAGGTTTGCCCCGCCGACTGGCACGAAGGTGATAAAGCTATTGAAGAAAAACACGAAAGTATAGCCAATTATCTGGCTAATAACTAAACAAAACGAACATACCTGTATTTTTAAGCCGCTATTGAGGACTAACTCTTAGCGGCTTTTTACTTATCATCCGAAGTCTCTGAGAACAAAACACTCAACGGTAACAGACTGACGTGTTGCATTCGTTTTTTATTTCAATATCAGTCTAAATTCAGTCTTTTCAATGTATGATCAAGGCAAACATGGCTATTTCAAATAAAGGTTCTATTTTTGCTTTATGGAAAAAGAAAAAATAGATTTCAAGCCGGGCACACTAATATATCCCTTACCCGCAGTAATGGTAAGCTGTGGCAAACACAACATTGACCATAATATCATCACTATAGCCTGGACAGGCACAGTAAACAGCAAGCCTCCACGTTGCTACATTTCCATTCAGCCTATCCGTCACTCACATGAACTGGTTAAAAAGTACGGAGACTTTGTTATCAATCTGACTACCGAGCCACTTGCAAAAGCCACTGATTGGTGCGGTGTACGTTCAGGCAGAGATTACGATAAATTTAAGGAGATGGAGCTTACTCCACAGCCTGCACAAAAAGTCAATGCTCCTATCATCGCTGAATCACCCATGAATATCGAATGCCAGGTATTTGATATAATTAATTTGGGTTCCCATGACATGTTTCTGGCAGATGTTGTTGCTGTGAACGCAGACAAAAAGTTTTATGATGAAAAAACAGGAAGATTTGATTTAGCAGGCTCAAATCCTGTTAGCTATATTCACGGTCGATATTTTGAGACAGGTCAACGGATCGGTAAATTCGGATATTCGGTGGAGAAGAAAGAAAAAATGGGCAGAAAGCGCAAAAAATAAGAAGGGATGAAAATATTTTTTTGAAAATATTTCCACCCCTTGAAAGTTCAACAGGCTTACGCCTGTTTACAAACAGTCTATGGTGGGACTGTTTACACTTCTGCAATGCCTTAACATTATCAGAAGCCAGATTCGTGTTCACTGAGGGTTCTGTGTAAGGGCTACGCATATAAGCTTTTTGAAGGCTTATATTTCTTTTCACCTGAACCTGTTTAGGTTACTCAGAGGGCTACTTTAGCAAGTTTCCCCGCTAAATTCACCCGGGTCAAGGCCCTAACGTTGACAAACCGCGATGCTTCAATATGCTTTGCATTTTGTTCCTGCATCGCTCAGCTCTGACACCCGCTAATTATTTTTGGATTTCATTAACTGATGTAGCCTTTTTAAACATTGGCTTATCCGAAGATAATTTTGGTTTATTTCAGGCTTTGCTGCTCAGATTTTCAATGAACTTTCTAAAAACAAATATAAGTCAAAATGCAAGCGATAGCAAGCAGTTTTTTGCCTTTTCCGTTAACAACTAATACACAACAGATATCAACAATTGTTGAAAACCTCTGCCTTTCAATCATATCAATAAATACAAGCAACTTAAAGCTTCCGGTACATCACTTATTAACAGGATGTTAAAAACTCGATTGTGAAAATCAGCCTGGTTTTTCACTCCCGGATTTTATTTTCCAGGCTTTTGGCTTCATCCCAAAAAACATCCATTTCTTCAACAGTCATATCTTTCAGGGATTTGCCCTTTTCTTGCGTGGTTTTTTCCAGGTATTGAAAGCGATGGATAAACTTCTTATTTGTTCTTTCCAGAGCATCCTCCGGATTAATATCCATTTTTCTTGCGTAATTAATTAAAGCAAAGAGAATATCCCCGAATTCTTTTTCTTTAGCAGCCTGATCCGATTGATTTTTAACTTCGGTTTCAAATTCATCAAGCTCTTCTTTTACTTTCTCATAAACCTGTTTATCGTCATCCCAGTCAAAGCCGACCCCACTGGCCTTTTCCTGCATCCGATACGCTTTTACAAGTGCCGGCAGCGACTTTGGGACTCCCTCCAAAACCGATCGCTTTCCTTCCTTAAGCTTAATCTTCTCCCAGTTATCACTGACCGCCTTTGCATCCCGGGCTTCGACATCCGAATAAATATGCGGGTGGCGCAGAATCAGTTTTTCACTAATGCCATTCAGCACATCTGTTATGTCAAAAGCTCCTTTTTCTTCTCCAATTTTTGCATAAAACACAATATGCAGCATTAAATCCCCAAGTTCTTTCTTTATCTCCGAAAGATCATTTTCCAAAATAGCATCGGATAATTCATACGTTTCTTCAATCGTAAGATAACGTAAACTCTCCAAAGTCTGCTTGCGATCCCATGGACATCCTGATCGCAAGTCATCCATAATATTCAGTAAGCGCTCAAAACTCTTCAGTTGTTGTTCTTTAGCTTTTTCTTCTGCCATAGTTGTCGTATTTGATCATTCCGGCAAATAATGATCAAGCTCCATGCTTAATCACATTTGCGTTTATCTTCCTTCATAAAAGGCCCAGAGCTCACAAGAATAGTACTTCCGGCATCAAAGAAGGGATATAAAATTATGAACCGGCGCCATTAATATGCTTTAGCAAATACCACTCTTCCTTTCGACGGATTGCCTGTGTATACACATTTTCCGGGTTCATCATAACCTTCAAAAGGAATAAGACGGATAGAGGCTTTGGTTGCCTGTTTAATTTTTTCTTCTGTTTCTGGCGTACCATCCCAGTGAGCCAAAATAAAACCTCCGCGATTTTTAAGAATATCTTTAAATTCCTCCCAGCTATCAGCGGTTGAGGTTCGTTCTTCTCTAAAGTCCATTGCCTTGTTATACAGATTTTGCTGTATATTATCCAATAAATGGCTGATTTTAGCTCCGATATCAGTAGCCTGATAAAACGATTTCTCCAACGTATCGCGGCGGGCCACTTCTACAGTTCCTTTTTCAAGGTCTTTGGGTCCTATTGCGATTCTTACAGGAACACCTTTAAATTCATATTCCGAAAACTTCCATCCCGGCTTATGTGTATCGCGATTATCGTACTGCACACGAATATCCTTCTCTTCCAGTTCCTCTTTAATTTCAAGAGCTTTCTGATTTACCTTTTCAAAATCTTCTTCTTTCCGGTAAATCGGCACGATCACAACCTGGTCGGGAGCCAGCTTTGGCGGCAACACCAAGCCATTATCATCTGAATGCGCCATTATCAAGGCTCCCATCAGCCGTGTAGATACGCCCCATGATGAAGCCCAGACATATTGCTGTTGATTTTGTTTATCCAAAAACTTAACATCAAACGCTTTAGCAAAATTTTGCCCCAGGAAGTGAGACGTTCCGGCCTGCAAGGATTTGCCATCCTGCATCATTGCTTCAATACAATAGGTATCTACCGCTCCGGCAAAACGTTCAGATTCGGATTTACGTCCTTTCCATACCGGCATAGCCATATAATGTTCTGCAAAATCCGCATACACATCCAGCATTTTGGCTGTTTCCTCCAAAGCTTCTTCTTTGGTAGCATGAGCTGTATGCCCTTCCTGCCACAGAAACTCAGCAGTTCTGAGAAACAAACGCGTCCGCATTTCCCATCGCACAACATTTGCCCACTGATTTAACAATAGCGGAAGATCACGATAGGATTGTATCCAGTTTCGATAGGTATCCCAGATAATGGTTTCTGATGTAGGACGCACCACCAATTCCTCTTCAAGCTTAGCACTTTCATCTACAACAATCCCTTCTCCATTCTCATCGTTTTTCAGGCGATAATGGGTAACTACCGCACACTCCTTGGCAAAGCCTTCAACATGACTGGCTTCTTTGGAGAAAAATGATTTTGGTATGAAAATTGGAAAATAGACATTTCGATGACCGGTTTTCTTAAACTTCTTATCAAGGGCATATTGCATGTTTTCCCAGATAGCGTAGCCATAAGGTTTAATGATCATGCAGCCTCTAACAGGAGAATTCTCAGCAAGGTCTGCTTTGATTACGAGCTCATTGTACCACTTTGCGTAATCATCTTTTCGGGTTGTGAAATTTTTTGCCATACGAACAATTATGGTATAGTATTTGAATAGTTATATATGAATAATTAAAACAACAAAAGTAAAAATATCTTTGCAAAAAAAACGATTTACATAATAAATCCTTAGGAGGAATAATCATGAAAACTTTCACAAAAATACTAATCGCATCAATACTGGCAGTGGCATTAGCGTCCTGCTCCGGTTACAAAACAGCATCGGTATATGATAGCGTATATTATTCTCCCGATGAAGAGTACGCCAACAATCAATCTACTTCTACTTCAGAAACGGATTATGCAGGAACTGATGAGGAAGCCCGGGAAGAATATACTACCGTAGAACCGGATAAAGCTTCCGACAACCGAAACACCACTTCACGGGAAAATAACAGGAATAATACAGCTCCGGCAGAAACCGAAAGCGAGACTTATTATAGCTCGGATGAAAGCGGAGACACCTATGTAACCAATAACTATTACGATTATTCCTATTCTTCACGTATACGTCGTTTCCATTCAGGATATTCCATGGGATTTGGATATTACGATCCGTTCTTTACCAACATGTATTATTATAACCATAATCCTTACCATTACGGCACCAGCATTTATTATGGGTACGACTTTTGGTATCCAAGACATTATGGATATTACCGCCCTTATTACTCCTCAGGATGGGGATACTTTGGCCACGGTTACGGATTCGGATATGGCTATAGCCCATACTATTCAGGATATGGCAGCTATTGGAGTGGATATAACCACGGCTACTGGAATGGATATCATGACGGGTATTATGACGGATATTATGGATATCATAATTCCAATTATTACTACAACAGTAAAGATATCAACTCCAGACATTATGGCCCGCGAAATGGCATTGGCGCCACTAATGGAGTAGCCAACAGCCGTTCAGCAGCCTCCGGAAGTTCTTCCTCCAACAAAAGTGTTAACCGTAACTCCCTTGCTGCTGTATATGAAAGCAAGCATGGTAACTTGCGCAATTCCTCTGAGGAACTCTCCAGAGACATGAGCCGCGATGCTTCCGCTTCCCGAAAAGCAGCGGATGAGAAAAATCTGTCCAGAGACAAATCTGAAGCCAAACTTGAACGCTCCAAAGAAAACACCGAGCTGTCAAGCGGTAGCAATGAAACAAGAAAGACCCAAAAAGAAGTTTCTAAAGAGAACACACGTTCCAATAATGAAGCTACACGGGTTTCGAAGGATAAAGAAATAGAAGGCTCGAATGAAGAAAGAACAGCAAGGCGCAGAGCTTCTTCAAACGTCAATCGTGAAGTAGAATCTAAAGAAGCCAGGAAAACGATTGATCGTAACAGCTCTGAAAACCGCAGAGCAAATGTCAATACCAGTGATGAAAGAAGCCGTTCAGCGAATACAAATAAAGCTGAATACCGATATACAAAACCGGATCAGCAATATGAAAAGCCACGAACAGCAAAAAAACCACGGTACACTGCTCCGTCATCGGATAAAAACAAAATTTACAGACAGCCGAACACAAGAGCACGTTCCAGCAGTCAGTATACAAGCCCCGGATCACGCTCACAGAGTTCCTACAACAACCAAAGACGCAGACCATCTTCTGTAAGAAACAACAGGAATACTTCTAATAATAACAGAAGTTATAACAATCCTTCATCGAGCAGAAGAACTTATAACAGATCAAGCTCAAGCAGTAATAACCGTAGCAGAAGTTATAACAGTCCGAGCCGCTCCAGAAGCAATAGCTACTCAAGACCATCAAGTAGTCGGAGTAGAAGCAGCAGCTCAAGCAGCAGAAGCTACACTCCGTCAAGAAGTAGCTCAAGCAGCTCCAGTAGCTCAAGCAGATCAAGAGGCTCAAGCAGCTCTTCTTCATCCCGCTCCGGCGGAAGACGATAAATAAAATTCAGTAAAACAAAAAAGCATCCTTCGAGTTAGCCTAATTCCAATCGCAGGATGCTTTTAATTCAAAACCAAAATAAAATAGCAATGAAAAAAATATTCCTTTCAATCGGGTTGTTACTGGGGCTAGCCCTTTCCACTGCTTATGCCCAGTACGATGTGGATGCCTTAAGGTTCTCCTATTTAGGTTTCGGAGGAACAGCAAGAAATATGGCAACGGGAGGCGCTTTTGGTGCTGCCGGTGCTGACTTTTCTACGCTTAGCACAAATCCTGCAGGCATCGGGCTCTATAAAAATTCCGAAATAAACCTTTCCACTTCCTTGTTATTCAATAAAGTAGAAAGCTCATTTTATGGCTCCGCCAATGATGACATCAATTATACATTTAATATGCCGGGAGCAGGATTTATTTTAACCCTGGAAAATGAAAACAGCAATTGGAAAAATGTCCAGTTTGGTTTTGGTTTTAATAAGATGCAAGATTTTCACAAAAACACGGAAATTGAAGGATTCAATGATGAAAGCTCCTTAATGACGGAATATTTGGCCAAGGTCCAAAACAGCGGCGGGGAATTATCGTTTTACGATACGGAATTAGCATACAACACCAACTTATTATATTACGATTCCCTGAACAGCACGTACCGGGTTGATGCACCCCATGGAGGCATCAATCAACGAAAAACAATCGAAGAAAGCGGAGCTATTAATGAAATGACCTTTTCTTTTGGAGGAAATTACAACGATAAATTATACACCGGTGTAACGATCGGCATACCGATTTTGAATTATACAATGGTATCCAGGCATGCTGAAACGGATACTCAGGACAGCATTCCGGTATTTAGATCATTTTCATTAGATGAAAGAATTGAAACAACAGGCTCCGGTATTAACTTTAAATTTGGACTATTATACAGACCCGCTAACTGGCTTCGATTGGGTGGAGCTATTCACACACCCACATTTTACTCCTTACACGAGAATTACAGCCGCAACATGATCTCACATTTTGAAAATGCGGATTTTAACAGTGATGAATCTGTCCAGGGGGAATTCAACTATGAATTAATGACCCCGATGAAAGCATTAGGTAACATTGCCTTTATTATTGGAAAAAGAGGAGTTATCACAGCAGAATATCAGTATACAGACTACTCCACTGCCCGGTTAAGTGAAGAAAACGATATTTCTATCTCTAGCACGTATGATTTTAAAGAAGACAACGATGCTGTAGAAGCAAAATATACTAATGCTCACAACATCAAAATAGGTGGAGAGCTTAACCTTCAGCCTTTTAAAATAAGAGCCGGCTATGCATTATATGGCAGTCCTTATGCTGATGATATTAATGATGGAGAAAGGTCCTACTACACATTTGGTTTTGGCATCCGTGAAAAACATTATTATGCGGATCTGGCTTTTGTCATGGAGCAGTATGATGAGGACTATTATCTTTACAGTCCGGAATACGTAAAAGCTGCCAAAAACTCCTATAATTCAAATCGCTTTGTTTTAACTGTCGGATTAATGCTATAATTCCTACCGCCCGTTATATAAAAAATCAAAATCCCTGTGAAAAAATTATTTCGCAGGGATTTCTTTTAATTGCGCTTTTGCTTTCCGGTGGATACCGTATTTATAACTTTCAGGATCCATCTCCAGGCATTGCTCTAAAATATTTCTGGCTTTTTCATACTGATTTTTTTCAGCATAAATTATCCCCAGCTGTAAAGCAGCATTTGCAGCAAAATAAAACTTTTTTTCTTTTCCTATATCCACCGTCATTTTGTAATGTGTAATTGCTTTGGGATAATTTGTCAATTTGTGATGTATCCGGGCTAAGCGATAAATAAATTCCAGTCTGTCCTTATCCGAAGTATAGATATGCGAGGGCCTGTAGCTTACTAATTGCGTTAATGCTCTTTTATAATATCCACCATCAAATAACAATCGAACTTTTAACAAATAGGGATTGGGCCTGTTGTTGTTATCAAATTCTTTCTGAGCAGCATCATCCGAGCCCTTTGCGTCAAAGGAAAAATCATTTATCTGCTCAAATTTTTCCTCATACCCGTCTTTGCCGTTTTCCAACAATGCTATCCAGGCTAATTTTTGAACTGCAGCTTTTTTATAAATATCGCCGGGGTATTGATTTATATAAGCCTCAAAATATCTTTTCGCATTAAAATTTAACTTTTGAAGCTTTGAGAGGCCTTTTAAATAGTAATCAAGATAATAAAACGGAATATCAGGATAAACAGGATAAGCCCTTTGCATATAAGCCAAAGCTTGTTCATTATCCGAAAGGTTTTTCACTAAATCGACTGCATTATAACGAATAAGCGGACATGATGTAATTAACCCGTCAATATCAGGATGCTGATAGTACTCATAGATCTTTTTTAGTTTATCAGACTCCGGCTTAAACTTGCAATGGGCAAATGTTAATAGCATCAGGCTCTCTTCCATATATTTGGGGTTTTCCATACTATACTGATGATGAAAAACTTCCTCCAACATAATCAAACCCTCCTGGATTTGCCCCTCAATGTTTAATAAATTCAATACCCACTCAAAATCGTCCGGAGTACTCCCAAAGATAACCAGCATTGTCCCGTACAACATCTTAGCCGGCATATAATCAGGATATTGTTGAACAAGTTTATGTGTTAATTTATAAGCTTTTTTAAATTTCACTGCTGCGTTAAGATATTGCTTAAACCGACCGTAGCTAACAGAAGATTGAAACAAAACAACAGCCTGAGTAAACCGGGCTTCTTTATTGCTAAAGTTATCGATAATGTTCAATCGCTTATCGGTATTGGTAATAAAGTTGCGGAATTCTGTTTCACCTCCTTTCAAATGAAGTTTCATAAACTCAGAAAGGCTGTTCAGATAAACCCGTTCCCCATCGGTAAGGTCAGCATTGTTGCTATACGTTTCAAATGACTCAAACTGATGACTCAGCACAAGCTTATGAGCAGTAGCATAGGCTTCGGATGCAGTGTTTTTCTGGCCATTTACAGTAATAGCCAAAAAGATCAAACAGAGTAAAAATACCTTTTTCATTTCCCTTCAAAGATAAAAAAAGAGAGTGTATCAAAAAAAAATCATTTGCTCCTTTTCCCAAAAGAGGAAAAAAGACCAGCTTTTTTGATACACTCCCGGGAAACAGAGTGATTTATTCTTCTATTTTTCTCAATTGTGGTTCTTTTTCATAAACCATTTCTTCGATATCATCATCCACAAGGATACGTCCACAATATTCACATACAATAATTTTCTTATGCATTTTGATATCCAACTGGCGCTGGGGAGGTATTTTATTAAAACAACCACCGCAAGCTCCGCGTTCTACTTTAACAATAGCCAGACCATTACGTGCATTTTTCCGGATACGCTTATAGGCGGAAAGTAACCGGTCTTCAATTGTTTCCTCATGCTCTTCAGACATCTTGATCAGATTCTGCTCTTCTTTCTCTGTTTCGTTGACAATGTCATCAAGCTCATCTTTCTTTTCCTGCAAGGCACTTTTGCGTTCATCAAGCACCGCTTTTGCTTCTTCTATTGCTTGATTTTTTGTTTCAATTTCTGCCTGGCTCTCTTTAATTTTTTTCTCGTTGAGTTCAATCTCAAGATTTTGATATTCCAGCTCTTTAGAAATAGAGTCATATTCGCGATTGTTGCGAACATTCATCTGCTGATCTTCATATTTTTTAATCAGATCCCGACTCTCTTTTATAGCTGCTCTTCTTTGCTCGATTGATTTCTCAAGTTCTTCAAGATCATTTTCAAAGTTCTGCAACCTCGTCTCCAGCCCTTTAATTTCATCTTCCAAATCTTGCACTTCCAAGGGTAATTCTCCGCGAACCATGCGGATACTATCAATCTTAGAGTCTATCTTTTGTAAACTGTATAGTGCTACGAGTTTCTTTTCCACAGTAACGTCACGTCCGGGTGGTTTCGGTGCCGCTTCATTTTCATTTTTAACAGTATCTGACTTTTTCTTTGCCATATCAATCGGTATTTGCTGATTTAATAGTAATTAACAGGATTTGTATTCACCTGCGAAATTCGGACTGCAAAGTTAGAAAAATTTTCGATTAATATATCTCTGATTAAATGTTTTGTAAACTGTTCCGTTTCAAAATGGCCGGCATCAACTAATAAAATCTTATCTGCAGCCTGTTGAAAATCGTGATATTTCAGGTCTGCCGTGACATAAACATCTGCCTGTGCACGAATTGCATCCCGGATAAGAAAACTTCCTGCTCCACCGGAAACAGCAATTTTTTTTACTTTTTCGGGAAAAATTCCTGAATAACGCAACACTTTTGTGCCTAATTTTTCTTTGATCATCTTCAAAAAGTCTTCCGCTTTCATTTCATCCGGAAGTTCTCCAATAGCGCCAGCTCCTACCCGGTCATGGGTGTTTTCCAATGGGTAGACATCATAGGCCACCTCCTCATAGGGATGAGCCCGCTCCATTGCAGATAATACCTGATTCAGTAAATGTAACGGAACAATTGTTTCAACTCGCTGTTCGGCTTCAAAATGATATTGTTGTTTCTCACCTGTAAAGGGATCCGCATTTTCGCCGGCCCGGAAGGAACCTTTGCCCTGCAGGTTATAACTACAGCTGTCATAATCACCGATATTACCGGCTCCGGCCTTAAAAATAGCCATGCGCACATCCTCCGCATAATTCTCGGGAACAAACACAACTAGCTTTTTCAGAATACCGGGACGCGCCTGTAATATTCTGAAATTCTCCATTCCGAGTTTTTTGACAAGCTCCCTGTTCACACCTTCCCACGCGTTATCCAAATTTGTATGCGCGGCATAAATCATAATATCATGCCTGATGGCTTTGATCAGTATATCCTGAACCGGATCACCTTTCACCAATTGATTGATCGGTTTAAATATCAAGGGATGATGTGTGATAATCAAATTCTCGCCATTTTTAATGGCATCCTCAAGCACTTCCATAGTCATATCCAGGGCCACTAATACACCCTGAACCTGCTGCTGCGGATCGCCCGTAATCCAGCCTGAGTTGTCATAAGACTCCTGATAGGACAAAGGAGCTAATGACTCAATTTTTTGTATAACATCGCCTGCTGTAATCATATTATATTTTTTCACGAATATACAGAATCTTTAAAAATGAATCTAAATTTGGTTATAATGTATATCTTTGTCTTTACAGAGTAAAAAAATACATTAATATGTTTTTACCAGAACAACAACAAGTTAGAAAATAAGTTTGGTGTGCTTTTTGTATTATTAATAGATTCCTTATAAAAACGAGTTTTAATGCGTAAAATTATTTTGTCCCTTATCTTAAGCAGTCTTTCGATCATTTCCTTTTCCCAGGGAATATCAAAAGGCACTTATGAGAAAATTTTAAGTAGTCAAAATATCAACCAGTTCTATCAATACTTAAACTCTACTGTTGAGCTAACAACGCCGGGAAAAACAGGGAGTTACTCGCTACAGCAAACCAAACTTATACTGAAAGAATTTTTCCGCAATCATAAGGTCGAAGATTTCACTATAAAACACAGCGGAGACTTTGAAGATAATTCCATTTTTTATCTGGGTGAATTAAAAACAAAATCCGGGAAAAAGTTCCGTGTTTATTTTGTCAGCAGGCAGAAATCAAATAAATGGCTTATTCACATTTTTAAAATTGAGAAGCATTAATACTTTTGCAAAATCAATCAGCAACCCTTATGAAGATAAACGATATAATAGCTCATGCCATAGCAGAAGATCATGGGGCAGGTGATCACACGTCACTTGCAACCATACCCGAAGCAGCTACCGGCAGCGCCCGGCTTGTAGCCAAAGAAAACGGAATAATCTCCGGTACCGATATCGCTACATCCGTATTCAACTATGTAGATGAATCTTTACATCTTGATATCCATGTTGATAACGGCAGTGAGGTGAGCTCCGGAGACATTATTCTTACGGTAGAAGGTTCTGCCTCCTCCATTTTACAAGCTGAACGGGTTGCGTTGAACTTTATGCAACGCATGAGTGGCATTGCTACTGTTACTCATCAATATGCCTCGCTGGTGAAAGAGTTTCCGGCTACAATTTTAGACACCCGCAAGACCACTCCGTTAATGCGGGAGCTTGAAAAAAGAGCTGTTAAAGATGGCGGTGGTGCCAATCACAGAATGGGACTTTATGATATGATTATGATCAAAGACAATCATATTGATTTTGCCGGAGGTATCCCGCAAGCTATTGATGCTGCCAATAAATATCTGAACCAAAATCAACTGTCAATTCCTGTTGAAGTAGAAGTGCGAAACTTCGAAGAATTGAATCAGGTTTTAAAGCATACACCGGCAGGCAATTTATCGCGAATAATGCTTGACAACTTTAGTCCTGAAAACTTGATTATTGCTATTCAAAATATCGACAAGCGCTTTGAAACTGAAGCTTCCGGCGGTATTACCCTCAACACCATCCGGGATTATGCCGTATCCGGTGTGGATTATATTTCAGTGGGTGCATTAACTCACCATATCAAAAGTCTGGACATGAGCTTGAAAGCTAACTTCTGAAACTGAGCAGGGCCTTGCAGGAAAGATACAAACAACATATAAAAAACAAGAACTGGTACCAAAATTTCAGGGAAAAGACTAAGCACCTGATTTTACCCGGGTTTAACGGCGTTCCGCTATACGATATTTTGGCCTATTTTATCAAAGGCGTCCGCAAAGGCTCATTAAGCACACGAGCTTCTGCCATTGCCTTTAAATTTTTTCTGGCCATTTTTCCCTCGATCATAATATTTTTTACGATCATCCCCTATATTCCTGTTGAAGGAATTCATGAAACACTGATGGAACTTATTCGCGAATTTATGCCTCATAATGCGTTTAAAGCTACCGAAGGTACGATTGAGGATATCATCAATCACAAGCGTGGCGGTTTGTTATCTATTGGTGCGCTGATGACCATATATTTTGCCACCAATGCTGTTACGAGCATTATTGAATCGTTTAATAATACGATCCACATTGATGAAAAACGTAGTTTTTTGAAAAAGCGGATCACTGCCATCATGCTTGTATTTATATTATCTATGGTTGTGATTGTTGCCATTGCTTTGATCATCTTTGGCACAGACTTCCTCCACTTTCTGGTCAGGAAAGGCCTTTTAAGAAGCGGATTTGAGCTAACAGCCATTGAAATCAGCAAATGGATTGTCTCTGCAGGGATGCTGTTTTTCTTAATTTCCTTTGTCTATTACCTGGCCCCGGCCCGACAATTTAAATTCCGCCTGATCTCAGCCGGGTCAACACTGGCCACAGCTCTATCGCTACTGATAACGCTTGGCTTTAAGTTTTTTGTCAGTAATTTTGGCAATTATAATGCAGTATATGGCTCCATAGGGACATTAATCGTAATCATGCTTTTCATCTACCTCAACTCGCTTGTATTGCTCATTGGATTCGAGCTTAATGCCAGTATCCGTAATGCGTCACTTCAGGGAATGAACCAACATTCAGATCAGTCAGAAAATCACCGGATCAGACATTCTCTTCATTATTAAAAAACTGTCTATTAATTGATCCCCTTCAGTTTCCAAGGGGACCTAACAGTGACAGACACATATTATTGGGTTAAGTTTTATCCCCAATTGATGACAGAGTACATTAGAAAGAAAAAGAAAACACTTACTCGACTTTGTGATTTTCCTAATCTCCAAGGTGCAGAAAAATTAATTCCACAGCAAACAAAGGATTTTCATGAAGAGGCTCAAAGAAATTTACTAATCATTCTTGTATGGTTTCATTTCAACAAGCAGAAAATCCTGATTTTGTCATAAAAAAAACCTTTTCTTTCAGTCTCGTTATAAGCTTTTTATAACCCCGCTCAAAAATTAACATAAAAAAAAGTCAAAAAAACTTGCACAGTAAAAAAGAGAACTTTAGATTTGCAGTGTTATTTTTATAACAATGTTATTCATATAACAGTTATTGGTGTTCCAGGCAGTTTGAAAAAACTGCTTCAATATATACCCTTCTTTAATTTGGCCTTTGATTTAAACTGCTAAGCCCTCGTGTTTAGCAGTTTTTTTTATTTTAGCAGAATCTTTTATTTGCAATTCGTTGGCATTAAATGGTCATTAGTTGTCATTGGTTGTCATTAATGGTCATTAGTTGTCATCCTACCGGCTACTGTTCAATGTAAGCCTCTCAAAATAAAGTCGATGACTTAGAATATAGTAAAGCCAAATGACCTTGGTGAAACAGAAAAAGGTTTCACAAGGTAAACTACAGATGACGCGAAGCAAATGACAGTAAGAGATAAAAGCAAGAAATCATAATAATGACATTATCAATATTTTTAACAATTTAATCGTATGAAACCTCCATGTCTGCCTTAAGCACACAAGATGATGACTAAAGTTAAGCTACAGCATGGGGTTCCATAGTACCATTAAAATCAATTTAGACATATGAAAAAGATATCGTTGATCATTGGCCTAATTATTTTAGCTTTCGGAGCTATTGCCCAGGCCGAATATGAAAGCTACTGGCAGCAACGGACTCATTACACCATCGATGCAACCATAAATGCCGACACCGATATATTAACAGGTCATGAACAACTGGTTTATTACAATAATTCCCCACATAAACTCGGCAAACTTTACTTTCATTTATATCAGAATGCCTTCCAGCCGGGATCCTATCTGGATAACAAACAAAAAAACTATAATAACCCCATCTGGGGAATGGGGCGTTATGAATCCGAAGGGAAAGGCATAGAGGTTTCCAATGTCACTGTAAACGGGAAAAAAGTTTCCACTACAAAAGATAATACCATTCTGGAAGTCGCTCTGAATAATTCTATAAAACCCGGCGACTCCGCCATAATCGAAATGGATTTTAACACCTACTTTGACATCGAAGCAGGCTGGCGCCGGATGCGGGTCTATGAAACCTACGGCGTAAAAAGCTATAACGGCGGTCACTGGTATCCTAGAATATCTGTTTTCGACAGAAAATTCGGATGGACTGCCGACCAGCACATGGTGCATGAATTTTATGGTGATTTCGGCACCTATGACATCAAACTCACTTTCCCCAAACATTATATCCTGGATGCCACAGGAATTCTTCAAAATGAAAAGGAGGTGCTACCTGACGAGCTAAAAGAAAAGCTGGATATTACCAATTTTAAAAACAAGCCTTTATACTCCGAACCCTCTGAAATAATTGAACCCACTTCGGAAACAAAAACCTGGCACTTTCATGCTAAAAATGTACATGATTTTGCTTTTGTTGCCAGCCCTTTATTCCGCATCGGGGAAGTCGAATGGAACGGCATCACGTGCCGGGCTCTGGCAATGGAACCTCATGCAGCGCGTTGGCAGGACGCTGCCCGACTGGCAGCTGATATCATTCAAATATTTTCGGAGGATTTCGGGCGCTATGCCTACCCGAAAATCATCGTTGCCGATGTTCAATCCGGCATGGAATACCCGATGCTTACGATGAACAGCGGCATGTCGCCGGGTTATGCCGATATTTTCTCCCACGAAATAGCGCACAATTGGTTTTTTGCAGCAGTAGGCACCAACGAGACCTACCGTGCAGCTTTGGATGAAGGATTTACACAATTCCTGAATTCATACGCACTTGAAAAACTTCAAAAGTCCAGGCCAGTAAGGTATCCAAAAACAAGTTCGTTTCCCGGAAACAAGAAAAAACAACACAGCATCAGCTATAGTGAAGTTTTTAAAGGATATTACGACGATGCATTTTATCACGAAGGTACGCGCTTAAATCAACATTCCGATAAATTTGACACCGGTGAACTTTATGGCCGTGTCTACCGTCAGACTTATTACAAATCGGCCAGCATGCTTAAAAATCTGCAGTTTGTTTTGGGGGATTCGCTTTTCAGGTCTTCCGTGAAACATTATTATAAAACCTGGAAATTCAGGCATCCTTATCTGGAAGATATGCGCAATGCATTCATCAATCATAGCGGAGTGGAGTTAAACTGGTTTTTTGATCAATGGTTAAATACGAAAAAAACGATTGATTATGGTGTAGCTTCGGTAAAAAACAAGAAAGACTCAACACAGATCACCCTGGAACGACACGGCAGAATGGAAATGCCGCTGGATGTTCTGGTAATCAGAAAAAATGGCGACTCTACGTTATACCATATTCCCAACCGGAAATTTGTGAAAGCAACCGAAGCAAAAGTTCTGGACAAATGGTTTGGCTGGGATAAATTAAATCCCGAATACACGTTTACCGTTCAGGGAAAAAGCAAAGTAAAAGATGTGATTATCGATCCCGGCCGGGAAATTTCCGATATGAACAGGCTCAACAATACCCGGAAATGCAATCTGTCCACAGACATAGATTATCTTGTTACTCAACCTGAAATCCCCTGGTATTATGATTCTTACATCCGCCCGGATATCTGGTGGAATGAGCGGGATGGCTTAAAAGCGGGCATTCACCTTGATGGCTCTTACATGAAAGAGTTGCACAAGTTTAGTCTTTCCGCGTTTTATAACACCCAATTGCTTACTGAGGAGGAAAATTCATCTTTCCCTGTTTCCTGGCAATTTTCATATAAAACCCGTCTTAACAAGGCACCCAATAAATCGGAATTGCGTGTTGCTTCCATTTATGATGCAGGCTGGAGTTTCAACAAAGTTGCATTCAGGCAACATCTCGGAAAAGGAAAAGCCAATCTGAATTTAAGTATAAATTCCTCTTATATGAATGCTGACCGGGAGCTTCATCATTCCGTGCAGGCAGACCACTGGCGAAGCAATTCAACAGGCAATCCATACATTTATTTCCGGGCAGCCTTCAACCAGGAACTACAAAACAGTCATATTAATGCGGGACTTACTTCCGGACTTGGCCGCATCAACCAATCGAAAGTTGATTTTACCATCCATCATGAGTTATCCTTAGGAAAGATCCTGCTAAGAAGCCGGGGATTTGCACAATACGGCCTGTCCGGTCACTATCCGGCGGAAGACGCCTTACTGTTATCCGGCGCAAATCCGTTAGAGCAGATGCAAAACAGAATTGTACGAAGTGAAGGTATCATCCCCGGTGACTGGCAAACGTATGGAAACACGCCTAACCATTTTCATTACGGAGGAGGATTGAACATCAGAGGTTATAGCGGTTATTATTCTCCTGTCAAAAATGAAAACGGGGAAATAGAATATCTGCATAACGGCAATACCGGAGTTTCCGTTAATATGGAGCTTAGTACAGCCCGTTTGTTTCAACCGGTTCCTAAGTCCCTCCGGAAATATCTAAACCTGGATATTTATTCCTTTTTTGATGCGGGAGCCCTCGATGAGGCTTCAATAACAAAGCTTCCCGATTTTGAGCGGATCTATTTCGATGCCGGTCTCGGTGTTAACCTTAACATTCAACAATGGTGGAAATTTGACAAAATCGATCCGTTAACTTTACGATTCGACATGCCTTTATTTCTTAACGTCAAGCCATACGGCGACGCCAACAATTTTATGTTTCGCTGGCTTTTCGGAATAGAAAAAAGTTTTTAAGACCGCAAGTTTATGGCAACAATGTTGTCATAACAATATAATCCTATGGGTACACAAAAAGACTTCCTTCAAAAATTAAAGAAAGGAGATGCACAAGCCTTTCGACAAGTGGTAGAAGACCATAAAGATATGGTTTTTGCCACTGCTTTTGGTTTTGTCCACGACAAAGCTGAAGCGGAAGATATTGCCCAGGAAGTTTTTGTGGAGGTTTTCAATTCCATTAAAAAGTTTAAAGGAGACTCAAAAATCTCCACATGGATTTATCGAATCACGGTTAATAAATCGATCAATGCACTTAAAAAGATTAAACGTATTGGAAAAGTCAAACAAACGACTACCTCTTACGATCCTGAAAATGAAAACTCTTTAGAGCTGCCCGATGAAGAAAAAAACACACCGGATGCCCTACACGAGAATCAGGAGAGGCGAGAAATTTTGGAAAGTGCTGTTAATGAATTACCCGAAAATCAAAAAACCGCATTCGTATTGCATAAATATGACGGATTAGCCTACAAGCAAATTTCGGAAATTATGGAAACGTCATTATCATCCGTAGAATCACTGCTGCACAGGGCTAAATCGAATTTACAAAAAAAACTTGTTGGTTATTACCGATCCTAGCGCAAGTTTTTTGTTTTTAAAATGTCAAAATAAATAGAAACACACAAGATATGAACTGCAACGCTGTACATAACAATTTAATTTTTTACCTGGACAATGAACTAAATCAGGAGGAAAAACAGGAACTGGAAAAACACCTGGAGACCTGCGAGGAATGCAACAATTTGTATAATCAGATAGCAGCTACCTATACATTCGAAAACATTCCAGAAGTTTCTGCTGACTTTACTGATAATGTCATGCAAAAAATTGTACCTTCCCGAAAGGTAGACTTTAATAAACAGCAATTTATAAAATTCAGCCGTCGCATTGCCGCTGCAATACTGTTTATGCTTATTAGCGTATCGGCGGTTTATATTTTCACACAACAGCAACAAGAAAGATATGCGCAGCAACAAGATGCGGAAGAAGAAATAAGGAACTATTATTTTGCTGATCTGGACAGTTACGATCTGAATACCTATTATACATCAAACACAGAAGAAGAGGAATAATCATGGATATAAACAAACAAAAAAAACTGATCACCTGGGCCGTTATCATACTGGTTATCATAAACCTGGGTGCTATTGGATTGTTGATTTACAGAAGTTACACTCCTTCTGAAACAACAACGATTACCCGTCCGGCACAGGAAGATCGTTTTCATGACAATAGAGGCCACAGGCGGGGACCGGGACAATTTCTACAAGATAGATTTCAGTTCAATGAAGCGCAACTGGAGAAATTTAATCAGTCTGTGGATGAACACCAAAGCAGAATGCAAGAGATAAAAGACTCCATTAGCTTATGCAGAAAGAAACTGGTGGAAGAGGTAGTTAAGGATAACCCCGACACGGCAACACTGGAAGAATATATCAAACGAACAGGGATTTTGCACTCAAAGATGCAAAGAGAAACAACCAATCACTTTCTGGAGATCCAGAAAATTGCGTCGCCGGAACAAAAGGAAGAGATCCGTAGCTTTTTGCTGGATATGCCCGACAGAAGGCGAATGAACTCACACCGTGAACATCGCCGGGGACGCCCTAATCACAGAAACAGAAACCGATAAACCTAATTTTTAATCCTAATAAAAATAAATAATTATGAGAACACAAATGAAAAGAATACTGACAACCCTGATGTTGTTTGGAATAATTACAGCAGGTTTTGCGCAACCCGGAAACGGCAGAGGAATGCGCATGAATAACAATGACGCACGCGGAATGCACATGATGTGCCAAAACATTCCTGACTTAACGGATGAACAGGAAAGCAAAATCGAAGCTTTAAAGGTGGAACACATCAAAAAGCAAACCGAATACCGCAATCAGTATCAGGAAAAGATGGCGCAGTTGCGCACCCTGACTTCCGGTGATAATGTTGACATGGAAAAAGCAGAAAAAGTAATGGATGAAGCCATGGCACTTAAATCCAAAATGTTGAAGAACTCTATGAACCACCGGAATAAAGTACGCAATCTGCTGACTGAGGAACAAAAAGTCTATTTCGATGCACACCGAAAAGGTAGTCGCATGGGCAAAGGCTCTCGTTGCGGTAATAGCCGTATGATGAAACACAACGGCAGACAAGGCCGTCGTTCGAACAGATGGTAAAACCGGAACAAGTCCGAAAGAAAAAGTGTGGTAATTCTATTGCCACACTTTTTTTTGTGCTTTCTTGTTTGCCATGCCATATTAAATTTTAGCTAAAATCCTTGCCAGACACAGTTAGGAGGAGGCACCCAACAATTAGCCACAGGAAACGGCTTACCAGCGGTTTACTTCCACTCCTCAGCATAAGGACACTATAACATGGAAAAAGAAAAATTGCGACCATTCGCCGGGAGATTCCTCCTTCGGCGGACGCGGGCTCTGTCATTTTTTCCGATTCGCTATAAAAAATTCCATCGGGGCACGAGGGAAGTGGTGAGTTGTGAGTTGTGAGCGGTGAGCGGTGAGTCGATTGTACGATTGTACGATTGTACGATTGTACGATAGTGCGAGAATAGAAAAAGCTGAAAAAAATACCGGCGACTATTCGCCGGGAGATGTCTCTACCTATTGCTTTCGGGACATTTTTTCCGTTTATCTCCAAAAACCTCTTTCGGGATGCAGCATTGGTTCAGACCTGTCAGCGTCCGACCGAAGAGAGGTCCTGACAGGTCTTTGGTTTTTAGGATTGGTTATCGAAGGTGCGAATTGGCGAGTCGATAGTACGATTGTAAGATAGTACGATAGTACGAAGGTACGAAAGTACGAAAGTGCGACAGTACGAAAATAGAAAAGCTGAAAAAATACCTGCGAATATTCGCCGGGAGATTCCTCCTTCGGCGGACGCGGTCTATGTCGTCACCTACCGGTTCCTCCCTACCAATGACAACATCATGTAACTACCTTAATATCTGAGCCATGAGTGTTTAGCTCTTTAGCTAAACGCATAAATG
>JAIPBW010000011.1 GCA_021738505.1 Bacteroidales bacterium
GTCGTGTCACTTCTTCTCGCAAGTGGTCATCTGGTATTAAATCTTTTAATTTTCTTTTTTCTTTTTTGCGTACCATATTTTTCAAAGTTAAAATTCTTATTTTAATTTAACTTTGACACACTTTTTTAAACAGTCTCATGTATTTTTCTCACTTTCTTATAGAGTGTATCCCTTAATTCATCAATATTAATCTTTTTCTTTGCTGATATAAACAAGACCGGATAATTTTCATGAGTCATCCAGGTCTTCTTTAACTCTGACAAAGGTACATATTCCTTTTTATCTGTTTCTACAAGCATCTCAAAATCGTTATCTACTGATGGATACGCATCAATTTTATTAAATACAAGGATATATTCTTTCTCACTACTATCTATTTCAGCTAATGTCTGGTCAACAACGTTTATCTGTTCTTCAAAATTATAATGCGACACATCCACAATATGAACAATAACATCCGATTCCCTGATCTCGTCAAGTGTCGATTTAAAAGACTCCACAAGACTATGGGGGAGTTTCCGGATAAATCCAACCGTATCGGATACCAGAAACGGCAAATTACCCACAGCTACTTTACGCACGGTAGTATCCAGCGTAGCGAATAATTTATCTTCAGCAAATATCTTGGACTTACTCAATAAATTCATCAGCGTAGATTTCCCTACATTTGTATAGCCTACCAAAGCTACCCGCACTAATTTCCCCCTGTTTTTTCTTTGTGTTGCCTTCTGTTTATCTATTTGTTGCAATTGTCTTTTTAGCCGCGTAATTTTATCGCGCACGATCCGGCGGTCGGTTTCAATTTCTCTTTCGCCGGGTCCTTTCATCCCAATACCACCTTTTTGTTTTGACAGGTGCGTCCACATTCCTGTCAGCCGCGGCAATAAATATTGATATTGTGCAAGCTCTACCTGAACCTTAGCATGGGACGTACGCGCACGATTAGCAAATATATCCAGAATTAAATTCGTGCGGTCTAATATTTTGCATTTAAACTCTTTTTCAATATTCCGCATTTGTGAAGGCGTAAGCTCATCATCAAATACTACCGTATCCATTTGATGCTCCTGGATATATGATTTTATTTCATTTATTTTTCCGGTTCCGACAAATGTCCGTGGATTGGGTTTATCTAACTGCTGTGTAAAACGCTCATAAACCTTCCCTCCTGCTGTCTTAACAAGAAACTCAAGCTCATCCAGATACTCATCTATCCTGTATTTATCTTCCTTACCAGTAATTAACCCGACTAAAACAACGCGTTCTCCCGTCTGTTCCGTTATCTTTTTATCTAACATATCTTATTCCAATCTGTAAAAATTAGGCTACAAAGTTCTGAAATTTCGGCTGATAATTAATAATCTTAGTGAAAAAAGCATACAATAAATACTATTATTCACGAATTACCCTATTTTTCTGTTCGCATACATGCGACTGAGATAAAAAACAGAAATAGCAAAAAGCAACAGGAATAACGAAAACTCTGTCCATGAAAAAGCCTGACTGAGTAGTAATAAAAGTTTAAAGAAAGCAGATAGACCCAATAATGAAAATACGATTATCCGGCATGGGTAACGTGAAGGTAAAGCAACGATCAAAGCCAAAAGTAAAAAGAAAAGAAAAAGTAAGACGTTGCCAAAATCAGTCCAAAAAAGATTACTTAATATATCTACCTTTCCGGGCGGAAATATGAGAACAGCTAAATAATTGATCATTGTTAATTTTAATAACCATTCCGTAATTATAGAAAGTGGTTTTCGTTTCATCAGACTTCTTAATTTACCAAAAAGAAAATCCTGATAACCTGTCTTATAATTAACCCATTAGGCGGTTAATGCAACATTTCGTCCATATGTATTACAGGTTTCCTTTCTTTTTCTGACCCTAAAGATAAGATTAATTTATCTCATTGTCAAAAATTTATAAAAAAAACATGAGATTTTGAAATTCGCCTTTGTCTGAGAGCGGTTGTTACTGAATACCGTTTATTTCTTGTTGCCAACGGCTATAAAAAGTAAAGAAGCGGATAAAAGCAATCCATAAAAGGAAAGATTATTATTGATTACAAACCCTAATTGTACGATTTGATAAATGGACAATCCGGCAATAATAATTCCTGACAGAATTGTAAGGGTGTGCTTTTTGGCAAATCCGGCAAGGAAAAGCAATAAAGCAAAAAGATGAAAAGCAGCAGCGATATAAAAAGAAACGGATGAAAAGTCTAAGGTTTTAAGCAACTGAAAAAATCGGGTATAAACAGCCAATAGAATAGCAATTCTTATAAGCCAGGAAAATAAAGGGAATAAACTTTTGACAGGTCTCATCGGTTTTAATTTTAACTTGATTAATTTCTATTTTTTAAAACTTGTTCTTGAATCCGATAATCTCGCGAACCTGCCTGATCGTTTTCCCGGCATTTTCTTTTGCTCGTTCAGCCCCCTGTTCAAAAACTTTATTCAGGTACTCTTCATTTTTATGCAATTCATCGATATTTTGCTTAATAGGTTCGACGAACCTGATAACATCTTCGGCCAACTGTTTTTTCATATCTCCATAGCGGATCTTACATTCGTTATATTGCTCATCAAAGTATTCCACAGTATCCTTGGATGAAACGATGGACATTAGTTTAAACAGGTTTTGTATTACCTCCGGTTTTTCCTGATTTTTTTGCGTTGGACCGGCGTCCGTAACCGCTCTCATTATTTTTTTGCGTGTCTTTTTGAGGTCCTCCGACAGAAAAATAGCATTATTTCCTGTTTCCGATTTGCCCATTTTTCCGCTTCCATCTAATCCCGGCACCTTGATGAGGTTATCGCCAAAATTATAAGCTTCGGGTTCCGGAAAATAATCTACTTTATACATGTTATTAAAGCGGCGGGCAAAAGTACGTGTCATCTCCAGGTGCTGCTGCTGATCTTGGCCTACAGGCACTTTAGAAGCATGATGCAATAAGATATCGGCAGCCATGAGCACCGGATAGGTTAATAGTCCTGCATTGATATTTTGAGGCTGTTTACGGGCCTTTTCCTTGAAGGAAGCAACACGTTGCAGCTCACCCATGTACGCATTCATATTTAACAACAGATATAACTCTGCTACTTCCTGCACATCACTTTGCAGATAAATGGTCGCTTTTTCCGGGTCTAAGCCACAGGCCAAATATTCAACCAACACGTTTTTAACACTTTCGGTCAAATCCCCTGGCGTCGGATGTGTGGTGAGAGAATGATAATCTGCTATAAAGAAATAACAATTATGCTCTTCCTGTAATCGTAAAAAATTTTTGACTGCCCCGAAATAATTTCCCAGATGCAGATTCCCTGTTGGTCTTATACCGCTTACAATTTTTTCCATTTCACGCTCATTTTAAGTTGCAAAAATAATAAATTCCGCGCTTTAATTATGGACTAATTGTATTTGAAAAACCAGGTCTATTAAATTATGGGATACAAAAACCAAAGGGATCGGCAGTCGGTTAACTATCAGGCTCACGTAAAATAAAGCATAACAAATGGCAAGTTCCTCTGCAAATTTTGCTTCCATGAAAGATAAAGCAAAAAAAACTTTAATTTCGCAGCCAAAATAAACGATATGATTGTTATTGATGATGTTTTGATATCGGATTTTCTGTCAGAGGAATTCTTCTGTTGCGATCTACAAAAATGCAAAGGGAATTGTTGTGTTCTGGGAGATTCCGGAGCTCCTCTTGAAGCCGGGGAAGTTGGGATAATAGAAGACTTAATGGACAATATCAAACCCTACATGAGGCAAGAAGGAATTGAGGTAATCGAAAGTCACGGAGTAATAGAATACGACGAAGATGGCAACTTTGTAGCCCCTTTAGTAAATGGCGAAGAGTGTGCTTTTGCTTACTTTGAAGACGAAATAGCGCTCTGTGCTATTGAAAAAGCCTGGCAGGAAGGAAAAATAAATTTTCAAAAACCGGTTTCATGTCATCTTTATCCAATCCGTATTTCTACCTTCAATAATCGTGATGCGGTTAATTATCACCACTGGGATATATGCGATCCGGCAAGAAAGGTTGGCCAAAGAGATAATATTCCATTGTACAAATTTACTAAAGATGCTTTGACGCGAAAATATGGGAAGGAATGGTACGAGAAGCTCGCCAAAATCATTGAAGAAAATAAATAGTGCCTGATCTTAATGTTAAAATTTTATAACTTCTTTAAAGCTACGTTAATTCCCATTAAAAGCAGGCACTAACTCAATAAGTGGGGCTATTTATTCTTATTATTGTTGTTGAGTTTCGTCAACAAACTGACGCCCGGCCAACTCTTTATCGATCATCATAAGAGCATGAGCTTTGCCATCGGTCATTTTTACTTTATTCAGCAGTTCATCAGCATTGGCTTCTTCTTCTACCTGTTCACCTACAAACCATTGTAACATATTGTTTGTAGCATGATCTTTTTCCTGAACAGCCAGATTAACCAAATCATTAATGGATTCAGTAACTACCCGCTCGTGCTTAAGCGTTTCTTCAATAACAGTATGTGTGTCAGCCCACTCTGTAGGCACTTCTTTAATAGGTTTTAAAAGGACACGGCCTCCACGATCATTTATATAATCGAAAATTTTCATGCCGTGAGTCATTTCTTCCTGATATTGTACCCGCATCCAATTAGCAAATCCGGGTAAATTGTTATCTTCGAAATAGGCAGCCATAGATAAATACAAATAAGCAGACCACATTTCCTTATTAATTTGCTCGTTTAGAGCTTTTTCCATCTTTTTTGTTAACATAATTCTTCTGTTTTTGTTTACGATTTAAACAAGCCAACCCTTGAAATGTTCAGTATTAATCACGCAAAGCATTTGCTCCGCTTGTAATCTCCATAATTTCATTTGTAATTGCTGCTTGTCTTGCCTTATTGTAGGAAAGACGCAGTTCCCGCAGCAACTCTTTTGCATTTTCTGTTGCCTGATGCATAGCTGTCATGCGGGCTCCGTGCTCAGCAGCATGAGAATCCAAAAAAACCTTAAAAAACTGAAGCTTCAGTATTTTAGGCACCAATTCTTTGATTATTTGCTCCTTATCAGGCTCATAAATATATTCCGTTTCAATGGACAGACTTGTCTTATCGTCATCGTCCTCATTGTTTTCTTCTGACACAACAGGTAAAAACTTTTCCGAGGTCAAGATTTGAGTCGCGGCATTTTTAAACTTGTTATACACAAATTCGATATGGTCATATTCACCATCTACAAACTTTTGCATCAGATTTTCAGCTGTACTTTTAACCCCCTCGAAGGTGGGCTTCTCAATCATATCCTCATCATTACCGATAACCTGATAGTTTGACTGAGCAAAATACTGAACAACTTTCTTGCCCACAGCATAAATATACAATCTGTTATTGTTTTTTTGTTCTGCAAATCTATTTGCAATAACATCTTCCGCTTTATCAATAACATTGGTGTTAAAGGCACCGCACAATCCTCTATTGGATGCGACAACAACCAATAACACATTATCTTTTTTACGCTCCTCAGCATAAACAGACTGGGCAGAGGAATCAGAAGAAATATGCTGCATAATTGCCTGCAACTTTTCATCATACGGACGCATCTTCAACAGAGCATTTTGCCCTTTCCTCAGCTTCGATGCCGAAACCATTTTCATGGCACTGGTAATCTGCTGCGTATTTTTGACAGAGGCTATCCGGCTTCTTACTTCTTTTAAATTCGCCATAACAATTTGTTATTAGCATGCTACCGTAAAACTACGGCACTACTGTTTTATATATTGTTTTTCAACATCTTTTGCAATGTTGGTTAACTTTTCCTTCACTTCATCAGTGATTTTCCCTGACTTCAAAACATCCAGCACATCTTCGCGATGTCTTTCTTCAATGAGTTGCAAATAAGATTGCTCAAAATCTTTCACTTTTTCAATAGGAATATTTTTCATCAGGTTGTTTGTCCCGGCAAAGATGATAGCAATTTGCTTTTCAACTTCCATAGGTGTATACTGTTTTTGCTTAAGGATCTCCACATTTCGGTATCCTTTATCTAAAACAGCCTGAGTAGAGGCATCGAGGTCGGAACCAAACTTAGCAAATGCTTCTAGTTCGCGGAAAGAAGCCTGGTCTAACTTGAGTGTCCCGGCCACTTTTTTCATAGCTTTAATTTGGGCACTTCCTCCCACCCTGGACACGGAGATACCAACATTAATAGCTGGTCGCACACCGGCATTAAACAAGTCAGTCTCCAGGAAAATCTGACCGTCGGTAATAGAAATCACGTTGGTGGGAATATAGGAAGAAACGTCACCTGCCTGTGTTTCGATAAGGGGCAATGCAGTAAGCGATCCTCCTCCTTTCACCAAATGCTGTATTGGTTCCGGAACATTATTCATTTGTTCGGCGATAGAGTCGGAGTCGATGATTTTAGCGGCCCGTTCCAACAGTCTTGAGTGCAGATAAAACACATCGCCGGGATAAGCTTCACGTCCTGGTGGGCGGCGCAATAGCAGGGAAACCTCACGATAGGAAACCGCTTGTTTTGACAAATCGTCATAAATAACTAATGCATGGCGTCCTGTATCACGGAAAAATTCTCCGATAGAAGCCCCTGCAAAGGGAGCATAAAACTGCAGCGCAGCAGGGTCTGATGCCGTAGCCGAAACAATAACTGTATAATCCAGTGCTCCTTTTTCTTTGAGGGTACTGGCAATTTGGGCAACTGTTGAGCCTTTCTGGCCAATAGCAACATAAACGCAATAGACAGGGTCTCCCTGATCGTAGAACTTTTTCTGATTGATAATCGCATCTATGGCAATTGCGGTTTTACCCGTTTGCCGGTCACCAATAATTAGCTCCCGTTGGCCTCTTCCTATCGGTATCATTGAGTCGATCGCTTTGATACCGGTTTGCAGTGGCTCTTTTACAGGTTCTCTGTAAATAACTCCCGGTGCCTTTCTTTCCAGTGGCATTTCGTATCGCTCACCTTTAATTTCTCCGCGTCCGTCAACAGGTTCACCTATTGTATTGACAACCCGGCCTAGCAGACCTTCTCCGACGTTAATCGATGCAATTTTTCCTGTCCGCTTTACTTTATCTCCCTCCATAACATCGTGTGTCTCGCCAAGTAAAACAGCACCTACGTTGTCTTCTTCCAGGTTTAAAACAATCGCCTTTACGTTTTCTTTTTCAAACTCTAATAACTCTCCGGCCTCTGCATTATCAATGCCATATATACGTGCAATTCCATCACCGATTTGCAGAACGGTGCCTACTTCTTCCAGGTGATCTTCATGTTTATATCCACTTAGTTGTTCTCGCAATATTGCAGATACTTCTGCTGGTTTTATTTCTGCCATGATTAATCGGTTTTTCTATTCTAAGATTAATACTTTCCTTGATAAATATTTGTTTTAAATTTTTGGGATAACTCATTAATACGTTTTCGTAAACTCATATCAATTTCCAGGTCATCTACCTTGAGTACCATTCCGCCAATGAGGTCCTCGTTCAAATCTTCTTCCAGCTCCACAGTTGCTTTCGTTTGTTCTTCCAGGGTCTGAATAATTGTTTGCCTTATTTCATCATTTACTTTTTGTGCTGTTGCCAGATGGGCTGTTTTAATGTTTTTGTATTTTTTATAATAAACAACAAATTGAGCAGCGATATCAGAAATATATCGTCCCCGGTTTTTGCTGACGATGATCATGAGGTAATGCAGAACGATTTCGCCAATATGTTTTTCAAAAAGAGCTTTTACAATCGTCTTTTTCTTTTTATTATGCATTACCGGATTTTTCAGCAAGGTCTTTAACTCGCGACTTTGCTGTATGGTATTATTCACCAAATCCATATCTTTGATTACTTGCTCCAGTTTATTTTGCTCTATTGCAAAATCAAAAAGAGCTTTGGCATACCGTTTCCCAATTTTTGACTCGTTCATAATCTAACTTCATTTTTCATGGAACGCAAAGTCCCGGAATTTATGCAATACTCTAAAGATATTTCGTTCATTCAGATTTCATTTAGCAACAGTCAGCAATATTATTCATCTTATAAAGATTTCGTTGGCAGTTTCTGTTATCACTAAATTTTGTTCTTTCTCTTATCTTAGGTATTATTAATTGAACCGAACTTTTTCAAGTTGTTCTTTAATCAGCTCTTGGTGTTTGTCAGTGTCGGATAACTCTTGTTTCAGCACCTTTTCTGCAATTTCAATAGACAAATTGGCTACTTCATTTTTTAGTTCCGTAACAGCAGACATCCGCTCATAATGGATTCGTTCTTTGGCTTCTTCCATTATGCGATTAGCTTCTCCTTCCGCATTACTTTTTGCCTCTTCAACAATCTTATCACTCATTTTCCGGGCTTCTTTAAGAATCTCTTCACGCTCTTCTTTAGCTTTTTTGAGCAATTCTTCATTACCGGCTTTTAAATTCTTCATTTCTTCACGCGCTTTTTCAGCTTCATGCAGCGCTTCATCAATAGATTGTTCTCTTTGTTTAAGAGCCCTCATAATTGGTTTCCAGGCATATTTCGCCAGGACAAAAAAGACAATCAAAAAAGCAATTGTCATCCATACAATTAAGCCAAGGCCAGGTGTTACAAGTCCCATAATATTTTTTCTAAATCGTTCTACAAATGTTACAAAACTCTTCCCCGCAACCAACCGTTGCGGGAAAGAGATTAATACAATAATTACAATACAACCATTAGTAAAGAAATCACAATAGCAAAGAAGGCTACACCTTCAATCAGAGCAGCTGAAATAATCATACTGGAACGGATGTCTCCGCTAGCTTCCGGCTGCCGTGCAATGGATTCCAATGCGGCTTTACCGATACTACCAATACCATAACCTGCAGCTAAGGCTGCAATTCCTGCTCCAAGAGGTGCGGCTAATTGAGCTATCGGCTCTAAATTGGTTGCTTCTAATAATACATTTAATAAAGACATAATAATTAAACTTAAGATTTATATTTCTATTGATTTAATGTGATTCTTGAACAGCATCTCCTAAATACAATGCTGTCAATAACGTAAAAACATATGCTTGTATAAAAGCTACTAACAATTCTAAAAAGTTGATAAATACCGAAAAGGCTACTGAAAACAAAGATACGCCATATCCTGCAATAGCATTCGTAACGCCAAAGATAAAAATCAGACTAATGAAGCCCAAAATGATAATGTGTCCGGCTAAAATATTGGCAAACAAACGAACCATCAGCACAAAAGGCTTGGTAATCAACCCAAGAAGCTCCACAATGGGCATTAAGGGTAATGGGAACTTTAGCCACCAGGGAACACCGGGAGTATTAAAAACATGCTTCCAGTAATATTTATTCCCGCTAAAGTTCGTAACCAAAAATGTAAATAAAGCTAAAGTTAAGGTTACCGATATATTCCCGGTAATATTAGCTCCTCCGGGAAAGAAAGGTATAAGCCCGATCAGATTGGCAAAAAAGATGAAAAAAAACATTGTGAACAGAAATGGCATAAACCGTTCATATTTCTGCTCACCGATCGAATTTTTTCCTATATCATTTTGCACAAATAAAATTAAAGGCTCCATTAACGATTGTAAACCTTTCGGCGCCCTATCCGGATTTTGTTTATAGCGTTTGGCTACTGTCATGAATACAAGCAGCATCAGTATAACCGTAATAAAAATACCGGCAACAGTTTTTGTTATAGAAAAGTCAATCGGCTTTTGACGTGTATTGTCAACTTCCATGGTTCCCGGCTTTACAGGAACAATGTTACTTTTATCGGTGAGTTTAAACCCTTTATACGATTCATGTCCATGATGGAATTTCGATGACATAAAGGCAATCAGTTTGGACTGATCTTTATCATATAAAATTATGGGCAAGGGGATGGTAATATGCGTCTCCCCGATTGTTGCAATATGCCATTCATGAAAATCCTGGACGTGACCCAATATAATATTTCCGGCATCCACAGATTTTTCTTTGCTCTGCTCTTGATGATTTTCAGATTCCCCTGATTCTGCATGAACTGTTTCCATGCTCAAAAAAAACATTAATATCCCGATAATGGAAATATAAAGGCCTGTCTTATTAAATCTTAACAACATATCTTGTTTGTTTGATTACTTAAAGTAAGTGGTCAAAAATAGCATTTTTCACAGAGAAATATGGACTTCCCCAATATTTCACTGAACTTCACCAACAAACACCCTTCTTTCTAATCAGCTTTCTGGCTGATTTTCTTCTGACTTAATTTTCCTTGTGGCCTTTACAATGGAAATAACTTCAAACCCGGTATATAAAACATATAAAATAAGAAATGTAATCAAAAAGTTAACTGCATCACCGGGATTTGTAAATACATAGGCAATCAAAATTACCATAAACAGCAACAGTTTGACCACAGTTGAAATCATATATTGGTTATTGAAACGCCTAAACTTCTTCTTGCTGGCGTTTACTAATACTAAATGAATTATAAGAGAAAGAACATAAAAAAATCCAATCATGGGAAACATAAGCGGGGTCACAATATCATCGGGGCTCAGCCATTTAAAAATTCCGGCCAATCCTGCAATGACGAGTGTAAATATCGTCAACCGGACGATAAAGCGCTTCATAAAAAAAGAAGACTCCTGCATTTTTCCTATTTTATTAAATCCTTTATTGCAATATAAATCGCGACTCCTACAGAAAGCAAAGATAACACAATCGTTAGAACGGGAAATTCCGTATTTAGCAGTTTATCCAATTCCACTCCGCCCCATACTCCGGCAATGATAACAATCATCATTTGAAAAGCAATCCCGGAATAACGCGCATAGTTAAATAGTTTGTTTTTGTTGTTGTTGTTTTTGTTCTGATTGCTTTTCATCCGTTTTATGCTCTTTATTATTCGCCGATGAGGGATTTTCCGTCATCTGGCATGTTGCATTAAAAACGGCTCCCGATTCAATAGCCAGCTTTTTTGTGAAAACGTCACCATCAAGCCGGGCAGATGCTTGAATAGATAGTAACTCTTCCACCACAACTTTCCCTTTTACTTTTCCGGAAAGCTCTGCATTTTTACAATGTATTTCGCCTTCAACATAACCCGTTTGCCCCAGTATAATCTTTTCTTTTGAGTTGATGGAACCAATAATCTTTCCATCAATACGAAGACGTCCTGTAGACTCTAAATCTCCCCGTATTACAGTTCCGGAATCAAGTATATTGATTGCACTATTTTCCAGTTCAGTTGTTTTTGCCATTTTTTTCTTTCTCATTTCTGATCAATTGCAAGTTGCCAAAAGTAAAATTATTTTTATTCCCAGTCAATCTTAATTTCAGGTTTGGCTACCGAATTATGTTTTGCCTAATCTTCAAAGCTGCAAAATCATTTGCTTTTTAATATAACACATCAATTTCAGCTCATTTTATGTTCCATAAATAAAACAGCCTAAGGCTTCTGCTAAAATCAGTAACCCTTATTTTTCCAAATAATTCTTTTCAAAAAACTCTTTATATTTACTTACATCTTTCTGCTTATAAAACTTAGAGTAATCATTAACAGAAAGTAAAAAATGTTTCCCTCCATGATTTTTAAAAAAGTTTTGCAGTTCCTGAACACTCTTAACATTTCTGTAATATTTCAATCCTTGTTTTGCATTATCAAACCGGCTAACAGTTAACATTTGATGTTTACTATCCAGATAGACACTATTAACCGACAATTTTTTCAACCTGTGGAATTTATTATTGAAATCAGAATAGGCTATTTTCACCTGGTTCATAGATAAATTCTCCACACTAAAAATAGCAACGTACAACTGCATCTCCTCCGGTTCGTAAGTAAACATTCCTTTATCTTTTTCAGATTTTGCAGCTTTTCCCTTTTCTTGTGATTTTTCTTCTTTCTCCGGCTCTAAGGCATCGAGCATTTGCTTTGCTTTGGAGGCTGGTTCTGTATTTTCATAATTATTAACCACATATTTTAAAGACTTCACATATGTTGTGGAGTCAGCACTTTTCCCCTGGGCAAATGCTTTTAACAATGCCAGGCGGGCTGCAGTTGTAGATTCGCTATATCGGCTCATTCCTGTATCCGCAAGTGTTTTTGCCTCATCATATAACCCATCCTTGTATGCATTCCACGCTTTTTGATAAAAGTTCTTTGCTTCATCTTTTTTATTAGCTTGTTTTTTAAAGTAATCTGGATTCTTTATAAACCGGGCATATTCGCTCTCCGGATACTTTTCAAGTATCAGGTTTTTATATTTCTCAGACTTCGTATCGTTATTCAGTTTTTTATGATTTTGATACAAATGATAATAGGCTCTTGTCGTATACTTAGACTCGGGGAATCTGTTGATCAGCTCTTCATGGCTCTCTACAGCTTTATTAAAATCTTTAAGTCCCTCCTGATAAATCAACCCCAGGTTAAACAAGGATTCTTTAATTATGCTATCTGAAAGCGCCATAGCTGAATCGCTTAATGGAAGGTCTTTCAGATAATATGCTTTGTCTTTGTTGGTCATTTGTTTCCCGTTCAAGGAGTCCAGGCCAGCTCCCTGTGCCTGACGGTTTCTTTCTTGGCCTCCGAAGTTAGTAGAACTTTTACTACTTAAACGCCAGTTATCCTCTAATTTCCTTTCTCCCCATTGCTGCCGGAATTCATTAAACCCAAACGATTTCGCCTGGTTATTATAAAAATACCATTCGCCACTGCCTCTTCCCATATTTTGATTTCGAGCCTTGTTCATTTCAGCCTGTTGCTTAGCTATTCTTCTCCGCCGTTCTTCTTCCTTTCGTTTTCTTTCCTGCTCACGAACATCCTCAATCAACTTGCTAATGAATTGATCTCTTTCTGCTTCCGGCATTTGAGCAATCCGCTGTAAACTATCTTGTTTTTCTACTTGCACCAGATTCGTAACAAGATCAGAAAGAACATTATGCCGGGTTTTCAAAGAGTCATAGTTGGGATAATTTTGGGGAATAACTAGCATTGCGCTATCATAATATGACTGTGAAAGTTCATATTTACGTTGGTCAAAATAAATTTCTCCTAATTCAAGCGCTGATTGGGCCTTTTGCCGGTTGTTATTACTGCTTTTGGCTACGGATTTTTGAAGATAATCAATCCCTTTTTGACGATTATTTTCCTCCAAGGCAATTTGGCTCAACGCATAATATATCACATCCTGATATTCTTTGTTTTTTGCATCTTTGAGCATTTCCTGCAATTCCGAACGAATATCAAAATCGTCATCCCGCTCTCCCTCGTAGGATTGCGCAATTTTAATTTTAGAATAAAAAGTCAATTCATACGATGGATTATTCTGAATAACTTTTTTAAATGTATTTATTGCTTGTCTGTTTCTTCCCTGCTCTTGATATATCTGTGCTTTGATAAATCGCATCCGGTTTTTTACATCTTTATCGTTACTGGCTTCTATGGCTTTATTAATCCACTTTATGGCCTCTTTATGATTTCGCTCATTGATAAAAAGCTGCGCAAAAACCCTGGGATACAAACGCTTTCCATTTTTTGTAACTTCTCCCCGTTTTGCAAAATATCTTACTTCCTCTAACGCATTTAACGCCTGATCATTATTTCCTCTTATGACATCGACCCAGGCTTTCCATATCATCGCATCATAAGTCAAATCGTGGCGATGGTATTTGGAGATCACATAATTAAACAATCGTTTGGACAGCATGTACTCCTGTTTGTAAAACTGCGCCTTCCCCATCAACATATAAGCATCGTCAATCCAATTATTATATTCTTTTCCATGGAATTCCATGGAATGCTTCCGGATAACTTTTGCAGCTTTATCTATTGCGCGATCCAACTTTGGGGATGCTGACTGGGACGCTTGTTCATCGGCCAGGCGAAAGACAGGCAGAATTTCATTAAAATTATCTTTATGAGCATCCTGAATTTGCTTTACCCCTTGCTTTAAGGCCTGATCTCCATTAAAATAAGCATTGTAATGGGCCGTAAGGTTATGAAAAACCCTTCTGCTGAAAGTGTTCTTCTTTGTTGAACAGCCCCAAGAACCAATTAGGATAAGAGCTATAAAAGAAAGACTTATAAGTATTTTGACCTTGTGTTTCAACAATATGATTCCTGATTTTCTGATTTGTCTATATAATAAACTTAAAAGCTACAAAAATATTTTATTTTTTCTAACCAGTATGATTCATAAAAAATTTAGATATATAAGTCATTCATGTTTGCTGTAAAAATCGTTCTTCAAAATAGAGATTATACAAAATCAAAATGCTTATCTTTGCCTCTTAATTTAAAGGCGCTTGCATTAAACGAAAATGAATTCGTGTTTGTTAAAACCCCCTTTCTTAATAGCACATTTAATGAAATAAACGTGACTTAACAAACAAACACTAATTAACTCTCTTTTGCGTTAATTAAGTCAAAATTAATCAACATTTCAATGCAAAACGAAGAAAACAACAAAAAACACTGGCTTAAAAAATTCTGGCATAAATACCGCCTGGTTATTATGCAGGAAGATACTTTTGAAGAGAAGTTATCTTTCAGACTTTCGCGGCTTAATGTTTTTGTCGTTGTTTCATTATTGGCTATCGTTCTTGTTTCTGCTACAACATATCTTATTGCCTATACTCCTCTAAAACAATATATTCCGGGCTACAGCAATGTCCAATTGGAAGAGGATCTGTATGAACAGGTAAAAAAGACCGATTCCTTAACACGTGTGATACATTCCAGAGAATTATATCTGGAAAATTTGAGAAATGTTTTACATGGCAATACAGACGCTCTGGTAGACACCGTGCTATCAAACAGAGACACAACCAGGCGCTATAAAGACATAGAATTCAACAAAAGCCCTGAAGACTCCATATTACGTAAGAAGATACAAAAACTTGACAAATATAATCTGGTTTATTATGATAATGAATATCAAAATAAATCCTATAACAACCAAACCTCAATAAGAAATTTCTTTTTCTTCCCTCCACTTACAGGAAGAGTCACTAATGGATTTAATACTCAGAAAAGACATTATGGGGTTGATGTTGTTGCAAAAGATAATGATGCGATAAAAGCTACTTTGGATGGACGTGTTATTATTGCCAACTGGACATTAAGAACCGGCTATGTCATTGCATTAATGCATAAAAACAATGTAATCTCCGTATATAAACATAATGCTTCTTTGTTAAAGGAACAGGGAGAAACTGTGAAAGCAGGTGAGCCAATTGCAATTTATGGAAATACGGGCGAACTAACAACAGGACCGCATTTGCATTTTGAAGTCTGGCATAACGGCAGCCCGGTAAACCCAAGAGAATATATGAGTTTTCAATAAACCCCAGTTTAATCAATGATGAAAATCCTCTTCCATATCACTTCATATACGATTTATCTTAAGTTACACAGAAAAAGAAACGTTTAGGTAAACTATGAAGAAAAGAATTGCTATATTAGGTAGCACAGGCTCCATTGGAACCCAGGCATTGGAAGTTATCCAACAGCATGAAGAATTGTTTTCTGTTGAAGTGTTAAGTGCGCAAAAGAATGCCGATTTACTTATTAAACAAGCGCTAAACTTTAAGCCTGATACTGTTATCATTGGCAACAAAAACTTGTACTCAAAAGTCCATGACGCATTAAATCCGTTGGACATTAAAGTTTTCGCCGGCGAAGAATCGCTTGCCCAGGTGGCCGAGATGGGAAATTCAGATTTGGTATTAAATGCTTTGGTAGGATTTGCAGCACTAAAACCCACGTTAAACGCTATTGAGTCAGGAAAAACCCTCGCCATGGCAAATAAAGAAACATTTGCAGTTGCCGGAGAGCTGGTTATCAAAAAAGCAAAACAAAAAAATGCTACTATCTTGCCTGTTGACTCGGAACACTCTGCCATCTTTCAATGTCTGGCCGGAGAACATGGTAATCCGATAGAGAAAATTTATCTTACGGCCAGTGGCGGACCTTTCAGGGAATTATCAGCCAGCCAGGTGGAAACGGTTACAAAAGAAGATGCTTTAAAACATCCCAATTGGAACATGGGGAATAAAATTACGGTTGACTCCGCTTCATTAATGAATAAAGGTCTGGAAGTTATTGAAGCTAAATGGTTGTTTGATTTAAAACCTGAACAAATAGATGTCGTGGTTCATCCACAATCTATTATTCACTCAATGGTAGAATTTGAAGACGGATCAATTAAAGCACAAATGGGATTGCCGGATATGAAAGGGCCTATTCAGTATGCACTAACTTATCCGAAAAGAGAAAAAAGCAATTTTAAGAAGTTTAGCTTTGATGATTTCTCGAACCTTACATTTAGCAAACCACGGAAAGATGTGTTCCGTAACCTTGAACTGGCTTATTATGCATTGAATAGAGCAGGAAATATGCCTTGCATCCTCAATGCAGCCAATGAAATTGCCGTTGAGGCATTTCTGAAAGATCAGATTGGGTTTATACAAATGAGCGATATCATTGAAACAGCAATGAACAAGATTACTTTTATTAGTCATCCATCATTAGATAATTTAATACATACGGATACTGAGACCAGGGCAAAAGCAAAAGACCTTATCGAATCATTATCCAAACAATAAAAGCAGAAAAGAATGGACGTAGTTATAAAGATATTACAATTACTATTGAGTTTGTCTATCCTCATTATCCTACACGAGGGCGGACACTTTTTATTTGCACGCTTATTTAAAACACGAGTTGAGAAATTTTACCTTTTTTTTGATCCCTGGTTTTCACTATTTAAAATCAAAAAAGGACAAACAGAATATGGCATCGGCTGGTTGCCATTAGGCGGATATGTGAAAATATCCGGCATGATAGATGAATCCATGGACAAAGAAGCCATGAAAAGCCCGCCCAAACCTTATGAATTCCGGGCTAAACCTGCCTGGCAACGCTTGCTTATTATGCTGGGCGGAGTTACTGTGAATCTTATTTTGGGATTCTTAATATATTCGGCTGTCCTGTTTACCTGGGGCGAAAAGTACCTGCCAAATGAAAACATCAAAGATGGGTTATGGGTTACAGACTCTCTTATGATGGATATGGGAATGGAAAACGGCGATAAAGTGCTTACAGTTGATAACGAGCCCGTTAAGAAATATTCGGATATCATGCCAGAATTGCTCAATGGAGGAACAGTTACCGTTGAACGCGAGGGCAAAATAAAAGAGATTAACCTTCCGGAAAACTTTGCAGGGCAATTGGTTGAAAATGAATCCATGATGGTTTTATACCCGCGGATACCATTTTTTATCCAGGCAGTCCCTGATTCTTCTGTTAATAGTAATTCCGGCTTAAAACCCAAAGATAAGGTACTTGCTATCAATGGAGAAGAAATAAAATACTATGATCAGGCCGCTAACCATTTAAAACAATATAGTGGCGACAGCATCAACTTACTTATAGAAAGAGAAGATTCCACACACAATGTGGGTGTCTATATAACAGACAATGGCCAGATGGAAGTTCAGGCAGCCATTTTACCTCCGGATGATTTATACAAATTAGGGGTCTATGAATACCGCGTAAAAAGTTATGGTCCTTTTGAAGCAATTCCGGCCGGGTTTAACAAAGCCTGGTCTACGCTTTCTTCCTACGTCCAGCAGTTTAAGCTTATTCTACAGCCTAAAACCGGAGCCTATAAAGGGCTTGGCGGCTTTGGCACGATCATGAGTTTATTCCCTGCTTCCTGGAACTGGCAAGCATTCTGGGAACTGACAGCCTTTCTGTCCCTAATCCTGGCTTTTATGAACATCCTTCCCATACCCGCTTTAGACGGTGGACATGTGATGTTTTTACTTTATGAAATTGTTGCCGGCCGCAAACCCAATGAAAAATTTATGGAGTATGCTCAGTTGATCGGAATGGCACTATTGCTAACCCTGCTTCTTTATGCCAACGGCATGGATGTACTGCGTGGCTGCACTTAGAGATTGAATGACAGCACATTTTAGCTTTTGAAGTCAGAGGTTTCTTCAATCTTCTTACTCAGCGGTTTAAATCCGCCACCTAAGATCTCATTTGCGTTGATAACAGTCAAAAATGCATTGCTGTCAATTTGGTAAATATAATCCTGTAAAATCGTTAGCTCACGACGGTTTACAACGGTGAATATGATAGTTTTATCTTTTCCCTGATACATTCCTTCACCACGGATAAAGGTGCCGCCCCGTTGTAAATCGTTGATGATTTTATCGCGAATTTCATTGGCATGATCCGAAACAATAAACAATGTTTTCTCATAGCTAACTCCTTCAAGAATGATATCAATGACCTTACCGGTGACAAAAATCGTTATCCATGAGAATAACGGGATTTTCCAGTCCTGAAAAGCCAGCAAACCACCTAAAACAATAGCTGAATCAATGTAAATCAACAAATGACCTAAAGATTGTCCGGTGTAACGGTTCAAAACCATCGCAATAATGTCGGACCCTCCGGAAGTAGCTTTGGATTTAAAGATTAAACCCAAACCAGCGCCCAGTAACACTCCGCCGAAAATAGCGGTTAACAAACCTTCATTTTCAACCAGTTGCCTTCCTTCCCAGAAATAGTTCAAAAAGTCCACCCAAAATGCCGTGAGCAAAAACCCGACCACGGTTTTCACTCCAAAACGCGGGCCTAAAATTTTGTATCCGATAATTGCTAAAGGGATATCAATAGCCAATGCTGTTAGTCCAATCGGAGTATCCAGCAAGTGGTGGAGAATAATAGCTACACCATAAGTCCCGCCGGGAGCAAGTTTGTAAGGTGAAATAAAGAAAACAAATCCGGATGCTAAAATTAATGTTCCGAGAGTAATAAGACTGTATGCACGGAACCATTCACGTGAAAATAACTTTTCTTTTGTAATAAATGCCATGTCCGTTATCTTTTGTGATTATTCAATTTACTGTTCATTAAACCACCTGTGAACTGCTATTAAAAGCTGTTTCATTTATGGTGTCATTCAAACCGATTTCTTTGCTTTGATCTACCAAACTCCATCAGGCTGCAATAATAGGTAAAATTCATTTTATTTTAGTCAGGGGTTGTTGAAAAACACAAATTAAATTGATAATGTATATTTCATGAGGTTTAATTGTCTATAAAGCAAATTTTTAGCCTGAAACACATCATTTTTGCGTTAGCTGTGGCTCGTAGGCTCGAAGGAAAAAAAGGACAAACATCGCCGCCTTCTTTTTAGCACTACCGTTTTTTATCAAATACGTGTTCCTTTATTTCAAACTTGATTGTTAAATTTTTTCAGACCTTTGTGTTTTTAACTTAACCTGAATTATCTAAAACGAAATGAATCATCCGGGTAAATGATTAACTTTTGCTATATCCGGCAATAATATGGAGAATCCTGCAATATTCTTGCGTTTTATCAAATGTTTGATAATTGCATTCATATCCATATTATATTTATGCTCACAGAACTTATGATGAGGATTACACTATCACATATCATTTTATTGCTTCTACTTTCGACAAGCATAGGATCCTTATCTGCCCAGCAGTTTTCCAATAAGCGTAATAAAAAGCTAACCATTGCATCCGATACAGTTTCTATTGACAGCCTGAGCATAATTCCCGGTTCCGTTAAACTGCATACAAAGGGCGTTCACTATAAAAATTACAAAATAGACCTACCGGCAAGTCTGTTTATTGTAACAAATCCGGATACATTTTTTCAGGATAAGGATACTGTTCATATCGACATCAGCTACAAAGTCTTTCCTTATAATTTTAATAAACGCTGGAACTCTATATACAGTCGACAAGAAACAAAACATGTCCTAACAATTGACAAGAATCAGAAAAAAGAGCTCCAAAACGAACTTTTTGACTTTGGCCAAATACAAAAATCCGGAGCTATATCACGAAGCTTTTCTGTCGGCAATCAACAAGGTGCATCTTTGAATTCAAACCTGAACCTGCAGATGAATGGAGCCCTTACAAATGATATTAGCATACGTGCCGCTATCACTGATAATAACATACCTGTACAGCCCGAAGGCAACACAAAACAGATTCAGGAATTTGATAATGTGTTTATTGAGCTTCGGCAAAGAAGTAACAAACTAACAGTCGGGGATTTTGAACTCTCCCAGACAAAAAACAGTTTTCTGAAATACAGGCAAAAAGTACAGGGAATAAAGGCTGAAACAGAATTCCGGATGGGAGAAAACAAAGAAAAAAACCTGGCAGTATCAGCAGGAGCAGCCTTATCAAAAGGAAAATATGCCCGGAATAAGATTAAAGGACTTGAAGGAAATCAGGGCCCTTACAAATTAAGAGGCAACAATAATGAACGTTTTATCATTGTCCTGGCCGGTTCGGAATCGGTATATCTGGATGGAAAAAAACTTGAAAGAGGAGAAAACCGGGATTATGTGATCAACTATAATACAGCAGAAGTCACTTTTACTCCCAACAATATCATTACCAAAGACAGCCGTATTATTGTCGAATTTGAATATGCCGACCGGAATTATGCCCGTGCAGTATTTGCCACAAAAGCAACCTATAAATCCGAAAAGTTGGAAGTTGACTTTGATTACTTTAATAACAGTGATTTGAAAAACCAACCTTTTGGCATGGAACTTAATGATACCAGTAAAAGCATTTTGGCTAATGCAGGTGATAATCCTTTGGCTGCCCGCATGTCCGGTATTGATTCCGTTGCCTATACCTCTGACGAAATCCAATACAGGATGACAGATAGCCTCGGCTTTGATTCAGTGCTTGTATATTCCGTAGACCCCGACAGCGCTTATTACCGTGCTAAATTTACAAAAGTAGGCCAAAACAACGGAAATTATATAAAGGCCCAAACAGCTGCAAACGGTAATGTGTATAAATGGGTAAAACCCGTCAACGGCATCCCCCAAGGAAATTATGCTCCCATAGAAATCCTGATACCTCCGCGAAAAAAAGAAGTTTCCTCACTGTCGGCCACATATTCTGTAAGTAAAAAACTAAAAACCGGTTTTACGGCAAGTGCTTCAAATGAAGATTTAAATTTATTTTCAGAGCTGGACCAACAAGATAATAAAGGATTTGCCGGAGAAATGTGGATTGAACACTCAACAAATCCCAACATCTCAAATGATACATCCTCTGTAAATTGGAAAACCCAGGGCTCAGTCCGGTTTATAAATCAAAATTTCCAGGGTGTCAACAGATTTCGCAATGTAGAATTTGATCGCAACTGGAATCTGGAAGGTGAACAAAAAAACAATGAAATTCACAGTAAGGTGTCAACAGCTTTATCAAAAAAAGAGACAGGAAAGATTCAAATCAGACATGAATACCTTCAACGAAAAAACAGCTTTGAAGGGCAGCGCTATTCGCTGAATGGCGACGTACAAAACAATGGATATTTCTTAACTTTTGATGGCAGCCTGTTGCAAAGTTCAAATTCCGGTTTAAACTCCCGTTTTTTGCGTCATAAAGTCAAGGCCGGAAAAGAATTCTCTAAAATAACCATTACCCTTGATGAAGACCGGGAACATAATACCTTTAAATTAATGCGGGACAGCATAACCTCGAGAAGCTATGCTTACCAAACATTCGGGGCAGAAGTGGCCTTGTCTGACACGAATAAATTTCAATCTGTGATCCGTTACGAGACGCGACAAGACAAACTACCTTTGGGAGGAAGCTTGAAAAATACGTCAATTTCTGATGAGGCTTCGTTAGACCTGCTCTGGAAACCGAACAAAAATCACAAGCTCAACATGCGAATGGGATACAGGCAACTATCCGTTCAGGATACCATAAGTCCCGAAGAACCAGAAAAAAATTTAAATGCCAGGATCAATTATTCAGGCATATTTGCTGATGGCGCAATTACAAATCAGACGTTTTATCAAACCGGATCGGGGCTGGAAGTCGAAAAAGACTATACGTATCTCGAAGTAAATCCCGGACAAGGTGTTTATCAGTGGACTGACTATAACAATAACAACGTGAAAGAAAAAGATGAATTTGAAATTGCACGGTTTCAAAATAAAGCTAATTACATCCGGGTTTCTACTCCTACAGATGATTACTTCCGGGTTTATACCAATCAGTTCCGTCAAACCCTGAATATAAATCCGCTACGGATATGGCGCAACAGCGACAACAACTGGAAAAAATTTGCGACAAAATTTTACAATCGCTTTAACTATCGCATCAACCATAAAAACCAATATGAAAATTATTTAAAAGCATACAACCCCTTTTCAACAGATGCCAATAACAACAAAGTCATTACATTAAACAAACAGCTGAAAAACACCTTTTACTTTCAGCGAAATCATGCCAAATTCGGCATGCACTGGTCTTTCCGTCAAACAGAATCCAAAAATCTTTTGTCCAATGGTTCGGAGCAACAATTTTTAACCGACAACAGCATAAACATCCGGTGGAACTTTACCTCTACTCTTAGTTTGCTTACAGAAGGAAACACAGGTACAAAGGAAAGGAAATCCGAGTTTTTCTCTAATAAGGAATATGAAATTCACTTCTATGAGATTGAACCCACGCTTAGCTTTCGCCCTTCACAGAAGATCCGGATTAAAGGAATATTCCAATGGACATCCAAGGAAAACCGGCTGGCTTCGGATGTAACAGCGACCATCAAAAAATACAGCTTTAACATCCGGCTAGCAAGTATAGATAAAGGTGACTTGCAAGCAACCATTGATTATTTAAACATAAAATATCCGGGCGAAGAACATAGTAATCTGGGCTATGAAATGCTGAACGGCTTTAACGACGGAAACAATTTTCAATGGAACATTAGTTATCAACGAAAAGTTTTGGAATATCTACAGATGAACCTTCAATATGAAGGCAGAAAATTGCCCGGCGCGAAAACAGTTCACACCGGGCGATTACAGCTTAGAGCTTATTTTTAATTTAGCTTATCAGAGAATAAACACTTTACTCCCGATGATAAGTAATGTTGCTTTTTTCAATTCAAAAGCAGCAAGTCATTAATCCAGTTTCATGTTTGACTGGCCTACTTCCTGCCCGTCGATGAATATTCCGACATGATAGGTTCCTTCCATCACTTCCTTCACATTTTCATCTTTCTCCCAATAGAGGCAATGATCTTGCTTTTCATTCTGGTAATCAATTGTTTTCTTTAAGGAATATTGCATTTTTTCCTCATTATACATAAAGAAATCATCATTTCTTTTGTAAAGGATCTTATTATCAGGTCGGGCAATACGGATATAGATGGTTCTTTCTCCCGGTTCCGCCAAAAGATTCTCGCTTACGGTAAAACAAATCTTAATTTTGTCCAGCCTGCGTGCTTTATCTGTAATCTTTTCTTTGTCGCCGGTCCATCCTCCCATGTGAATTGCGTCTACGTTAATATTATAGGCTTTTAACATGGCTCCCATATCTACTTTCTTTTCCAGCTCTTCTTTTTGCTCAGCTACCTGCTCTTTTTCCTTTCGGGAAACCTCAAACTTCTGTCTAATATCTTTATTTTCTTCTTTAAGTTGTCGGTTCACAGTAAATAAGGAGTCTATCTGTTCTACATAACGTTTATGTGAATTCCGTAAATACTCCAGTTTTCTCTTAATCCTGTTATAATCTGCCTGGCGTGCGATCAGACGCTCAATTTCTTCAGCTTTTGCTTCAATAACGGAGTCTTTTTGTGTTAGCTTCTCAGATACTTCACTATACTCACTTTTTACTTGTTCATGTTGTTGCATGAGAGCATTAAGTTCACTTTGAAGTTTAGAAGTTTCTGTTTCCTTTTCCACAATCACAGTCTCCACGCGCGTCTTAGTTTGAAAAAGTTGCCAGCCCAGAAAAACGATCGCCAGGATCAAAACGACAATAATTATACGGTATGTGGTTTCTTTTTTCTTAAAATCAGGTGTTTTTTGTTCTGCCATGGTCAAAAAAATTGAAATTTTATTTCTTTATGTGTGCAAAAATATTTATTTTTAAATATGAAAACGCATTCTCTAACAAATTATTCCTTAAAGTAATTATTAGTTTTATGAGCCTAATATCACGTGTGTCCGAACCAATTACAGATCTCTTCAGGCTGGTATTTCCGGTATATTGCGAAAACTGCGGAGAAACCTTACACAAAGGCGAAGAATGCCTTTGTTCTTTCTGTGAATATCAGCTTCCGCAAACCCATTTTCACCTCCAAACGGACAACCCTGTAGAAACTATTTTCTGGGGACGGATACCCGTTTTCGCTGCTGCTACATTTTTACATTACCAAAAAGGTGAAATGGTACAGCAATTAATCCATCAGCTTAAATATCATGGCAAAGGACATATTGGTGTTTATCTGGGCCGGCTATTCGGCCAGCAGCTCATGCAATCACAGCGTTTTAATGATGTCAATGTCATTATCCCTGTTCCATTGCACTGGAAAAAGAAAAAATTAAGGGGATATAACCAAAGTGAAAAGATAGCCGAAGGCCTGGAAAAAAGTATGAATGCTGTGAAAGATACCCAAAGCTTGCTGCGTGTTACACATTCGTCAACACAAACTAAAAAAACAAGATATGAACGCTGGGAAAACGTGAAATCCATTTTTCAACTTAGCCCGGAATCTTCGAAATTGGAAAATCAGCATGTCCTTTTGGTAGATGATGTTATAACAACCGGCTCCACGATCGAGAGTTGCTTTTTGAAACTTACTGAAATAAACGGCATCCGGATTAGTATTGTTTCGCTGGCTTGTCCTTCGATTTAATATCTTACACAAGCTATTTTCTGTTAACCATTAATTCAATTTCCCACCCAAAACTGTTGTCGTTTTATACTTTTCCAGATTCCCGTCCGCATCAAACACTTCCAGATAGATCAGATAAATCCCTACCGGTGCTTTACCGGCATCATTGGATCGTCCGTCCCAGATAAATGATCCTTCTTTTTCCATAAGCACATTGTTTTTTAGCTCACAAACTTTTCTGCCATTCCGGTCATAAATCCTGAGGCTTCCCGTATATCCGGGTTTATCCATTTTGTAATTGATAATCAACACATCACGCTTCCCGTCTCCATTAGGGGAAAACATTTCATATTCCGTATCAACTTCACCTGACTGCTGCTCACCTATTTTATTATGTTGGCTATTCATAAATCCGGGCGTAGCAAAACCGGCTGTTTCGGCAGCAGAGGTCCAGTTTTCGTTCATAACGGAAGATAGATCAGGACTGACTCGTTCTAAGGATATTCCTTTCGTTTCTTTGATCAATGGATTATGCATGTTTTCGGAATACTTCATAGAGTCCACTATCGTTCCGCTTGCGCTGTTCTGCAACATTAATATACCATTATCTGACACAAGTGCGGGAAACCCTTCTTTTTCATAAATATTTTTGCCTATTGATCGTTTATAATGAGCATTCAAAGCTCTCTCTTCTTTTGTAAAACAGCGAATATCGCCATCAAAAAGAATTCTGTTCTCTTGATCCAGGGCCAGTTCATCGATATCGGAATAATCATCCACATCCATATAAACAAGATTCTGATTATAAAGATAAACCGGCTTTCCACTGGCATTAACAATCTCTACGAAATCACCGGTTTGATCCGGCTCATGAAATAAAACTTCGTTAATAAGAATATCTCCTGCTTTCGGAACAGCAGGAAGGGCTAATGGAAGGTTTGTTTCCTCCAGACGGTTTCCGGCACAATCTGTAACACTATCATAAACAATCAAGTTGTAAACCGTATCAGGCTTCAACATATCAGGTAACACAATTTGCAACCGATTATAAGCCGGCTCTAATAATGTCGCATCCAATACCTGTCCCATTCCTTCAACTTCAAATTTGTCTGATGCCGGCAAATTATCCGGATCAATTGTTTCACTTAATTCAATTACATACAATGAGGGATTCACATACATCGTACTGATATATTCCGGCACCTTTTGATCTGGGTTTGCCGAAGCAACAGAATTATCTTTCCCGGGGGTTCCTCCTTTGGGATTTTTGGAAGCCCGCCAGTTATCATAACCCACACAGGGGAATTCTTTATCTACCATTTCCATAGACCATCCCCCGGTATTTTTTTTAAAATCATTGTGATACCAATTGCCGGAATATTCCACGTGGGTGATAACACGATTCAAAGAGTCGGTTAATAACAATTCGGATCCGGAGTTGGGTAGCAACATACTGCTGATCGTGGCCACATCACCGAAATGCTGAAGTTCCGGATAATCAGGCTCTGCACATAGAATTAAAAAGCTATCAGGTAAAATGACATGTGAAGATAATTCTTTGGGGCTATAACCACTATAACTGAATTTCCAGTTTTTTAAATTGATTGGGAACTCTGAACGGTTATAAAACTCTATATATTCTGCATCGGGCAGATCTGTGGAAACAGAAGGATCCGCCATGATTTCGGTAATGATAATATCGTGAAAACCCGCTTCATACAGTGCAAATTGAAAAGTTAAACCATAAGCTGCATTCCCGGCGCAATCGGTGACTGTATCTTCAACCGTTATTTCATACAAAACTTCAGATTGTATTTTTGTTGGTAATTTCAAAAGCACCGAATAATAAAAAGGAGCTTTAGCATTTGTATTCTGAATGGCTCCAACACCATTGTTTACTGTAAATGATGCTGTTTTTATACTTACGGAATCCATGATTTCAGAAAAATTCAGCAACAATTGTGTTGAGTCTTTGATAATAACATTATCGATTTGTGGTGGTTCTATGTCTGGGTTTGGCGTGTTTATGGAATTAACAGTTCCCGGAGTTCCTCCGTTTAAATTGTCAGCGGCCATCCAGTTTGAAACGCCACCACAGGCATTTGAAGGGTCCATCTGCTCCAGCGACCAACCACCATCTTCCTTTTGGTCATCTTTATACCAGGTATCTGAATAATCCACCAGATGAATAATCTGTCCGTCATCATTTTTCAAAACCAATGTTGCTCCGCTGTTGGTCAGTTGCAGGGATGTAAAATCCACTACAGCGCCATAAGGCGTAAATAACTGACGATCGTCATCGTCACAAAGGAGGAGAAAAGAATCGGGCTGAATCGTAACGGATGACAACGATTTTTCGGCATCTCCCACTTGTATGCTCCAATCATTAAGACTCACCGGATAAGTACTTTGATTATACAGTTCAATGTATTCTGCCCCGGGTAAACCAACCTGTGGTGTGGGGTCAGCCATGATTTCATCGATTACTACATCTCCATGTCTCACCTGATAGTAAGTGAAATTATGAGACTCCTGCATACTGTTTCCGGCCAGGTCCTTTACGTTTTGGATCCCCAATTGATATTGCTGGGTTGAATTAAAAGAATTCGCAAAAGCTAAATTTATCTTTTTCGTATTCATTGCATCCTGCACTGCATTAACAGGATTTCCGATCCCCTTGTCAACAAAATAATTATTCGTGTTTTCAGCTGATGCCTGGGTCACCGGTTCGGAATATTCAACGGCAACTTCATTCTTATTCAACACTGTTAATGAGGTAATTGCCGGAGGTGTCGTGTCAGGTGTATAGTGTTGAACACTTATGTCATCGAAATAAAATTTATCGCTGTTAGACATCGTATAGTTACATGAAAAGCCAAAATATGATGTTGAAGACCAGGTGTCATCAAATCCTGTAGCTTCTAACTGGAAATTATTTCCACCTGCCGGATCTGCAAGGATATCCCAGTTCCCGTTGCTATTGAGGATTACACGCAGTCGCATTTCAAAAGATCCTGCAATTAATCCATCTGTACCCCGGCAGACAGAGGTTGTGCTGTTTCCATCCTGACGAAAGAGTTCAACGGCATCATTAGCCCCGGATTCTCCCAACTGCAAAAAGTAACCGTTCACAGCTCCCGATTCAATATCCTGTTGATCACTGACAAGGTAAACCCGGCAATTGTTATTTGCTGAAGGCGAAAAAGAAAGTTTTATCCAGAAATCCCATTGAACACTATCACCAATAGTATTAGATGTCACCAAATAAGATTCTCCCGCGCCTGAGGCACTCAACTGAAGTTGGCTGGTAGTATTTACGTTGAAATCAGCTACATCTCCGCTCCAGGAAGGATTTGATGTAAAATCACCATCTGAGAAATCATCGGATATTTGCGGATAAGCTTTGAAAAGGAGAAGAAAACATACGCTTATCAAAAGAAACTTTTTCATAAGATTAGTTATAAACAATTAATAACTCTATGAAAATACTAAATTTGCATAAAATCACAAAATTTATGAAGTACTTTTTTTTGAACACTAAAAAAAGAATGGATTAATTGTTTCATGTGATTTTATCAAAACGCGTAAACACAAGACTATTTAAATCAATCACCTTTATGGATATTATTGTTGGAGGAGCAACAGGCCTGGTAGGGCAAGAAATATTGGAGGTACTGGAAGAAATGAGTCCGCAGGTAACTCATGTGATTCCTGCAGCATCAGAACGTTCTGTTGGTAAACATATAACTTTCCGTGGGCAATCTGTTCCTGTTGTAAGCTTTGCCCGGGCCGCCGATTCCGGAGCTCAGGTTGCGATATTTTCAGCCGGCTCGGACGTTTCACGGAAGTGGGCAAAAGAATTTTCGAAAAAAGGAATAACCGTAATTGATAACAGCAGTGCATGGCGCATGGACCCGGAAGTACCACTTGTCGTTCCGGAAGTTAATGCTCATCACATCCAAAAAGAACATAAGATTATTGCCAATCCCAACTGTTCAACTATTCAAATGGTTGTGGCCCTGGCACCATTACATAAAGATTTAGGCATTAAGCGAGTCGTTGTTTCTACATATCAATCGGTTAGTGGCAGTGGCTTAGCCGGGATCGACCAACTGGAAGCTGAGCGAAATGGTAAGGCGGTTCAGGCTCCGGCCTATCCCCATCCTATTGACAAAAATGCCCTGCCGCATGGAGGGAATTTCACAGACAATAATTATACCTCCGAAGAAATTAAGTTAATTGATGAAACAAGGAAGATCCTTGATGAACCTCAAATGGCGATTACCTCCACGGTAGTTCGTATTCCGGTTACCGGCGGACACTCCGAATCCGTGAATATTGAATTTGAAAAACCATTTTCGCAGGAGAATATAAAAAAGATCCTTTCCTCCGCTACCAATATTAAAATAGAGGATGATCCCAAAAACAATTTTTATCCGATGCCTGTTCATATAAGAAAGTCGAACTTTACTCATGTAGGCCGTATTCGCCGAGATTTTTCAGTGGATAACGGTATCAATTTATGGATTGTGGCTGACAACCTGAGAAAAGGAGCTGCTACAAATGCAGTACAAATTTTAAATTACATCCTGGATAAGCAAGCCTGATTGAAATTAAATCGATAACAGGATTAAAGATCTATAAATAATTGATCAGTTCCAATCCTACAGAAAGAAGAAATTGAGAGAATTAAATAAAAACATACTCCCATAGAATATACGTCCTGACAGGATCAGAAGATATTTTATGGTAGAATCAAAATCAATAACAAACCTATGAAAAGTGAATTAAAAACCATATTAGTTCCAACCGATTTCGAGAACCCATCGATTGAAGCTATTGATTATGCTGCGGATATCTGTAAAAGAATAGATGGAAATATTATCCTCCTTCATATCTTAGAAACCCGTGGTATTGTTGATGAGTTTCTAAACATAGGGGATAATCTCGTAAAGATTACAGAAAAAGCGAAAGAAAAACTTTGGGAATTAGGAGAATCCATCCGTAAAAAATATCCGGAAATAAATATAGAAACACGTGTTGAAAGAGGTAAGCCTTACCAAAAAATTCTGGATATGGCGCAGGAACTTAATCCACGAATGCTCATCCTGGGTGAAAATCACCAGGGCAAGCAGGTGCAAAAACATTTGGGCTCCACAGTTTATCATGTAACGTTAAAATCCCCGGCCCCGGTTCTGACTCTGAAAAATCATTACAATAAAATGGCGCAAAAGATTGTTGTGCCCCTGGATTTAACTAAAGAGCATAAACGCAAGCTATACAGTGCTATCGCTTATGCGAAAAATTATAACGCAGAAATACATCTTGTTTCAGTTCTTATAGGAGGAATAAAGATGGAAGAGAGTCGCATCTATAAAAAATTGAACGACGCTCATAAAACCTTAAAGGAAAATGGTATTCAATCATCGTGTGAACTCTATGAATATTCCAAAGAAGTCGCTCCTTATCAAAGAGTTTTACAATATGCCCACAAGATAGATGCGGACATGATCCTGGTTATGACTCATAAAGAGGGGTTTACATACGACAACTACATAGGTGCTTTTGCTCATCACATTATTAATCAATCGGATATTCCGGTACTAAGTCTTACTTCATCAGCATCCAAGGTTGATTTAAACCATTTTCTGAAAGGTTTTGTAGACCCTATTGGGATCTTCAAAACTTAATAAAACCCCGTAAAGGAACAAATACATGCTCACACTAGCGGTTGTCTTTTTATTATCAGCAGCAATACTGTTGATAAAACCTTCTTTTATGGGAAGGTACAAGGCGTTATTTGTTGCTTTATTGCATTTCATTATGTTTTTCGGGTTTCTGCCTCAGATGCTCCAAATCATAGAAAATCCTGGCATAACGGCTGTAAGCCTGTATGATGGATTTCTATATCCTTTTTTCCAGGCAGATGGTTTAGCTGTCAGTATGGGCATATTAATTTCAGGCCTTGGCGGCCTTATTGCCTTATATACATACCACTATATGAATGCCATCAAGTATCAAAATATTTTTTATTCTATTTTTTTGATATATACTTTAATGATGTTGGCTTTTGTTTTTTCGAACAACATGCTTTTTAGCATAATCGTTCTTGAGGCTGCTTCGATATTGTATTTCTTTCTGATGGTCATCAACCAGTCAAAAGCTCAGTCGTTAAAATCCTTAATGCGGTTTTTAATTGTCAACGGACTGATTGCTTTATTTCTGTTTTCGGGAATCATATGGATAGGCGAAAATGCAGGCAGTTATGTTCATTCTGTTTGGTGCAGTTTAAGAGACGAATTAACAAATGAGAACATATACATTCCGGCTTTACTTCTTATCATTATTGGCTCTATGCTTAAATCAATTCAAATTCCCTTTAAATACTGGAAACCGGGGGATCAGCATGCTATCTTTCCTGTAAGCGCATATGGCCATTCAGTTACCGTTGGCATATCAGGTATTTTTCTACTGGCTCGTCTAAATCCTGTCCTGGGCTCCACGACGTATTGGATGTATATTTTATCCACAGCCGGTATTTTTTTTATGTTGACGGGCGCTTATCTGGCCTTACGAAAAACAAATATTCATTCGATATTGTCATATACTACTATTAATGCCATGGGTATTTTATTATTACTCATTGGTATTAATACTCCATTATCCTTAAAAGCTGCTTTACTTTTCTTTTTTGTTCATGCGTTTTATAAATCAACACTATATCTTGTCGGAGGATTGATCCGGAAAAAAACGAATATTGAGGATTTTAGAACCCCGGCCGGTTTAATCAAAAGTTTTCCGGTTACTTTTATTGTTACCTTGTTAGCGGCACTTTCGATGGCTGGCATTCCTCCTATGCTAGGTTTTTTAAGCAAAGAGCTGATCTATGAAGCCAAGATATATCTGCCCGGCATTTCTTCGGGTATTCTCCTCCTCGGAGTGATTGCCAATATTATGATGGTAGCAGTGGCCTTTATGCTTGTATATAAAATCTTTATCGGTAACCTTCATCTCAGCAAAAGAAAAAAACATACGGTTAGCTTTTTATCAGTAATTCCAATGCTCATTGTTTTATTGAATTTAATCTTTGGACTCTTTCCGGGCCTCTTGGGCAAAACACTTGTGGAAAATTCACTCCAGTCAGTTTATTCCAACTCCGCTAATGTTCACTTGATAATGTTTGAAGGCTTCAATGATATCTTTTGGCTTAGCTCTTTTACTACAATAGCAGGTCTGCTGCTGACATGGATTTTAATCAACTACCAACATAAAAACTCAATCCCTTTTGCTCCTTCAGCATAAAGCTTAAACTTGTTAACCGGGCTCTTTCCAGTCACCATAAAATTTAATAAGGTTTATAAGCTCTTCTAATGCTTTATCTTCGGGCACTCCCGATTTAATAATCTCTTTGTTTTTATACAAATTCACTTTCCCCTTAGCCGCCCCCACATATCCGTAATCAGCATCTGCCATTTCGCCGGGTCCATTTACGATACATCCCATAATGCCTATTTTCAAACCCTTCAGATGGCCTAAGGATTTCCGAATATGTTCAGCTGTAGTTTGCAAATCAAACAGCGTACGGCCACAACCCGGACAAGAGATAAATTCCGTCTTGAAAATACGAGCACGGGAAGCCTGCAAAATATTACAGGACAATTCGTAAAGAGCAGCGGAGCTAAAATTATCGTTTTCGATCATCAGACCGTCAACCAAACCATCCACAAGAAAAGTACCCGCAAGGGAAGCCATTTCTATAGTTAAATCTTCTTTGTTTGTTATTTGGGATTTTATTCGCAAAAGAACAGGAGAGAAATCTTCTGCCTGGTTTAATCTGTTTATCAAGGATCTTGCTTGCTGAACTGACTCTGCGTGCAGAAAAATTAGTTTATCTTCTTTTATGGCTAAAGCTATGTCTAAATCCTGTGCATCATTTATCTCAACTACTTTCACCTGAAGCTTTTCGCCATCGGATCGATATAATGCATTTTTTTTCAAATAATATTCAAACATGGCATCTCTGCCTGTCACAACCAGCGGATTATTATCTCCAACTCCTGCTACATCATATGTTTTACGTCTGCGATATTCAAAAGGGTCAAAAGGTAAGGAATCAATATCCTGCGTTTCTGAAGCAAAACGATCCAGTGCAATATTTCTCAATTTTTCGGCCACAGGAATTTCTAAATCAGGATTTTCCGTAAGAGAGACACGAATGGTATCGCCCAGTCCATCCAATAATAAAGCACCAATTCCCACGGCGGATTTAATCCGTCCGTCTTCTCCATGGCCGGCTTCAGTTACGCCCAGATGCAAAGGAAATACATCGCCGGATTTTATCATCCGGTGCATCAACAAACGGTAAGTCTGAACCATCACCCGCGTATTGGATGATTTCATGGACAATATGATGTCAAAGAAATTATGTTTTTTGCATATATCCACATACTCAAGAGCTGAGTGAACCATGCCCTCCGGCGTATCACCATATTGGAAAATAATCCGGGAAGAAAGACTCCCATGATTACTCCCTATACGCAACGCTGTATTATGCTTTTTACAGGTTTCAATCAACAGAAGCAGCTTTTCTTCAGTCTTTTTTAGTTCCTGCTTATACTCCTCTTGGGAATATGTATCTTTATTGCTCCGGTAATAATTCCCCGGATTTATTCTCACTTTTTCAACAATTTCTGCTGCCATTCGGGCAACATCAGCATTAAAATGAGTATCAGCAACCAACGGCGTCTGATAGCCCCGTTGGCGTAATTCCTTTTTAATCTGACGTAAGCTTTCAATTTCTTTTTTGTTTGCTACGGAAAACCGAACGAGCTCTCCTCCGGCTTTAATTATTTGTTCTGCCTGATTTGTTGTAGAAACCACATCCCGGGTTGAAGTATTGGTCATCGATTGTACACGCACCGGACTTTCCCCTCCGATTGACAGATGACCTACTTTCACCTCCCGTGTCAAAATCCGGCGGAAACAATAGGGGTTAATATTGTAAATAATGTTCTGGTTCATTGTATCTTGAGGTTATCCCAGTCATAGCTCACCGGGAATTTTCTCCGGAAATCCTCCAATTCTTTTCTATCCAATTGAAAAGTTGCTTCATCTTCTAAAAATGGAGCACTGCGTGCTAATACGCGGCCCTTCGCATCAAAAGCTATTGAGTCGCCGCTATAATTCAATTTATTCCCATCTTTCCCGACACGATTAACACCAATGCAGCAAGCCTGGTTTTCCATAGCGCGTGCCTGCAGCAGAGCTGTCCAAACATGACTTCTTGTTGATGGCCAGTTGGCTACATAGATCAAAAGATCATACATAACCGATTCGTCACGAAGTTGGTTTGCAGACCATCCGGGAAAACGCAAATCATAACAGATAAGTGGCAATATTTTCCAGCCTTTATAGTGAATTATTGTTTTGTCTTTACCGGCTGTGTAATGTTTGGGCTCATCTCCCATCCGAAAGAGATGTTTTTTGTCATAATGAAAAATGTTAGCAGCAGGATCAACCCAGTAAAACCGGTTAAAATAATACTGTCCTTTGCGTGTTATTGTACTTCCACAAATAGCCATATCATATTTCTGCGCCATTTCTTTCATCCAGGCCAAGGTCTTATCATGTTTTTGCTCCGGAACTTTTTCAGGTTTCATGGAAAACCCGGTATCAAACATCTCCGGCAAAATAATTACGTCATTTTCTGTGGGGATATTCCTGATTTTTTTCTCAAGCTTCTTTCTGTTGGCCTCCCGGTCGTGCCATACGAGTGAAGTCTGCAAGTATGATACTTTTAAATCCTGCATAATATTTCAGCTGCTTTTTTTAACGTTTCATCGCTTTTGGCAAAACAAAAACGGATGTACTGGTAATTATTATTTCTATTATAAAATGCTGATAACGGAACTGACGCTATATTGTGCTGTTCCACTAACTCCCTGGCGAACTCAAAATCCGTTTTGTTGGAGATGGCACTAAAATCGGCTAACTGATAAAATGTGCCTTGCGAAGGGATGATCTTAAAACGGGAATCCTTTAATAATTCCACAAAATAATCTCTCTTTTGCTGATAAAACTCGCTTAAGCCCAGATAGTTTTCTTCATCTTGCATAAAATCTACCAGTGCCATTTGCATCGGCCGGTTGGCTGCAAAAACTATATTCTGGTGAGCTTTTCTGAATTCCCGGGTCAATTTTTCCGGAGCCAGGCAATAGCCCAGTTTCCATCCTGTTATGTTAAATGTCTTGCCAAAGGAACTAAGGATCACTGAGCGCCGGCTTAATCCTTCATGGGTTGCGAGGCTCAGATGCTGTTGGCTATCAAACAAAATATGTTCATAAACTTCATCGCTAAGCACAATAATGTCTGTATTCTTGATCAGGGAATACAGCATCTCTAAATCTTCACCTGAAATATTTTTTCCCGTCGGATTATTCGGATAATTCAGAATAATCATTTTTGTATGGCTATTTATCATCCGGCGAATTTCCTCCCAGTTAATCTGAAAGTCAGGAGGTGTTGTCTGGGCAAGTTTTATTATTCCTTTATTATACTCAATAGAAGGAATATACGTATCAAAAGCTGGCTCAATAATAATCACTTCATCATCTTCTTTGACAAAGGCAGAAATTGCAGAAAAAATACCTTGTGTAGCCCCGGCTGTAATAGTTATCTCCTGCTCCGGATGATATTTCCTGCCATGGTACTTTAGGAATTTTTCACTAATGATTTTCCTTAAACTTTCAACCCCTTTCATTGGGGCATATTGGTTTTCTCCCTTTTTTATGTAATGACAAACCCGGTCAGTTAAGTCCTCCGCACAATTAAAATCCGGAAAGCCCTGGGATAAATTCAGTGCATCATGCTTCTCGGCAAGTTGAGTCATCGTAGCAAAAATGGATGTGTTAAAATTGGGCAATTTGCTTTTTATATTCACTTCTGTTTGGTTCATAATCAATATCTGGGGTTTGTTACAAATTTAGCGATTTATTTGTAATGATACAGATTTGCACCAATTTTTTTTGCATAAAGCAACTGTTATTCGAATTGAAAGGGTGTTTGAAATCAACTACAATACAATAAACTTTACTTTTATTTTTGTCATATTCTGCACATTTACGTATTTTTACAACAAATTTATTTGTTGTTGAGAAATGTTTTCAACATAATATCGCCATGAGCACTGAAAATGAACATTTTATTAAATATACATAAAAGCATCTTTTATATATGAAGACAATTGAAAATTGTGAATTTGAAGGTCAAAAGGTATTAGTCAGAGTCGACTTTAATGTTCCTCTCAACCATAACCGTCAGATAACAGACGATACGCGGATCAAGGAATCGCTTCCAACGATAAAGACAATTTTGGAAAGTGGCGGTTCGGTCATTTTGATGTCTCATTTAGGTAGACCTAAAGGAGTTTATGAGCAAGACTATTCTTTAAGTCCTGTGCTTCCCCACCTTTCAAAATTATTAAAAACAAATGTGAAGTTCGCCGGCTCAGCCACAGGCAAGCAAACAAAAGAAACCGCAGCTTCTTTAAAACCCGGTGAAGTTCTGCTATTGGAAAACTTACGTTTTCATCCCGAAGAAGAACAGGGAGACGAGCAGTTTGCCAAAGAACTCAGCGAACTTGGAGATGTCTATGTTAATGATGCATTTGCTACAGCTCATCGTAATCATGCATCTACATCCATCATTGCAAAATACTTTCCCGGGAAAAAACTCTTTGGTCATTTGATGACAAATGAATTAAAAAGTCTCGAGAAAGTTTTGAGATATCCCCAGCCACCCTTTACTGCTATTATTGGGGGAGCAAAAGTTTCATCAAAAATTGACATTATCAAAAATCTGCTGAATAAAGTCGACAATATGATTATCGGCGGAGGGATGGCCTTCACATTTATTAAAGCCCTCGGTGGCCAGGTAGGCGGTTCGCTTATTGAAGAAGACAAGATTGAAGTAGCTAAAGGAATTGTCAAAGAAATGATGCTAAAAGGGGTTAACTTATATTTGCCGGTAGATGCTATTATTGCCGACTCCTTTAGTAACGAAGCCAAAATTGAGAAAGCCGAGGTAAACAATATCCCGGAAAACTGGATGGGCTTAGATATTGGAAAACGATCCACACGCCGATTTGCAGAAATCATTAACAAATCTTCCACCATCCTTTGGAACGGCCCTATGGGCGTATTTGAGATGAATAATTTTAAACAAGGAACCAAATCCGTTGCGATAGCAGTTTCCAGTGCTACAATCAGTGGTTCTTTCTCCCTAATCGGAGGAGGAGACTCGGTTGCAGCAATCAATAGCTATAAACTAAATGATATGATCAGTTATGTTTCTACCGGTGGTGGCGCTCTCCTCGAATATATTGAAGGCAAAACTCTGCCGGGGATTAAGGCTATGCGCGAAGAAAATGAAAAAGAAAAGGAAAAAGTGAAGGTAAAGAAATAAGCCATTGTGGCACCCCAAAGAAGCCGGAATGCGCCATATTGTCAGCGCACTCCGGCTTTTTTATTTTTGGTACAGACCTTGCCCTACTATTTGGAAACATTAAAAATAAATAATTATGGTACTAATTAATCCAAATTACAGACATGGATTCCCTACAAGGGAAGGTCCTTATTTTCACCGAGATGAAGAAAGCAACCAATGCCAATGCTTGCCGGCTGCAAACTTGTTAAAATATGACGATCGGGCTGAAATTCATCTTTTTGCCCCCGGTAGAACAAAAGAAGATTTTTCTATCCGCTTGGATAATGATGTCTTAACGATCAGTTCCGATGCCAAATCCGAAGACCAGGGAGAATATATTCAACAAGAATTTGTTGCCGGAGAGTTTAGCAGGAATTTCCAAATTTCTGATTTGGTTGACAATGATAAAATTGAAGCAAGTTATGAATCAGGAATCCTGAAAATTAAACTGCCATTCAAAGAAGAATCACAGCCTAAAAAACAGGATATCAAAGTTTCATAAATCAACAATTTCTTTATCATAACTCTTCCGGGGAGTGCTTTTGTCTAATAATGATTTAATCAGTATTATCAAACCAAAAGCACTCCCCTTTTTTTATCTTTGCACGACCAAATGCAGAGCTATGAAACGGTACACCCTCTTTCTTTTTTTATCGCTTATCTTAATTACATCCGGTTGTAACCTCTTTAGGCGTGCTCCCGGTGAGCCGCAACCAGAAACAAGTTCTGTCGATTATGACAGATATTCCAAGGCCTTTGGCTATGAACTGAGTGGCAACGAAAATCCCGAATTAATTAAAACTGTAGACTCCTGGTTAGGCGTACCCTATAAATACGGAGGCTGCTCAAAACACGGCACCGATTGCTCCTGTCTTATTCGCAACATCTTTCAGGATGTATATGGAATTGAGATTCCCCGCCGTTCAGAGGATATTGCCAATAAAGCAAAAAAAATCAGCAAGAATAAAGTCACTGCTGGTGATTTGTTTTTCTTCGAAATATCTGGGGATAAAGTTTCCCATGTAGGCCTGCACATCTCACAGGGGTATTTTGTGCATGCATCGTCATCCAACGGGGTAATGATCAACCATATAGAAGAAAACTATTATCGCAACAAATTTTCCTTCGCCGGAAGGATAGAAAAATAAACAACACGCATGAATAAGAAATGGATTGCACACCTTACTTTATTCGGCACCAGTCTGCTCTTCGGAGCGAATTACTGGATCGCCAAAGGGTTAATGCCGGATTATTTTCAACCGATGCAGATTATCTTTATGCGTGTATTAGGAGCCATGCTGTTGTTTTGGTTTTTGCAGCTATTCCTGCCCAAAGAAAAGGTAAAGACAAAAGACTTATTACTTATCGCTTTAAGTTCAGCTTTAGGTGTAGCTGTTAATCAAATGATGTTTTTTGAAGGCCTTAATCTGACAACTCCGGTGGACACTTCCATTATACACTCTTCCAGCCCGTTACTGGTTTTAATGTTTGCCGCTATATTATCGCGCGAGAAACTGACTCTGATGAAGATAACCGGGATATTAATCGGAGCTTCCGGAGCTTTGCTACTGGTACTTTATGGAGAAGAAGCTTCCTTTAATTCCGAAACTTTTCGTGGTGATATTTTTATTTTAATCAACATCTCGGCTTACAGCATGTATCTCGTTCTTATCAAACCGGTTATGGCAAGATATAAACCCGTAACTGTAATGAAATGGGTCTTTTTCTTCGGTTTTTTATGTGTCTTACCTTTTACCGTATGGAAACTACCCGATATTCAATGGGCCGCGATTGACAGTTATGCCTGGTTTTCCCTGCTTTATGTGATTATCGGAACCACTTTTCTGGCTTACTTGCTTACCATCAACGCATTACGTTATGTAGATGCATCCATTGCCGGGTTTTATATTTATCTGCAACCCGTAATTGCTGCCATAATCGGGATCTGGCTCTTTGATGAAGTGCTTACGGCCCATAAGATTATTGCTGCACTGTTGGTTTTTACGGGAATCTATATTGTCAACAAAAAAACGGCTAAGTCACAAAGCAAACTTAAAGTCCCCAGGGATACTTGATTTTTATATCTTTGTCATTTACATTTATACAAATATCAAAATTATATGTTACGATCCATGACAGGCTATGGAAAGTCAACTGTTGAAACAGATGAGCTTAATATTTCCGTAGAGATTAAAACAGTAAACAGCAAGCAAATGGATTTAAATTGCCGTTTGCCTTTTGAATATAACCCAAAAGAACCTGAAATCCGTTCTCTGGTCAGCCGCTCTATTCAGCGGGGTAAAGTTTTTGTCGGGATAACCAAAGAATCGACAGCAGAACAGTCCGGACATTCCATCAATCAGGATTTGGCTCTAAACTATCACAAAGAGCTGAAGGAGCTGAAGGAGAAAATGAACCAAAAAGCCGAACCCGACTATTTGCTGTCAATTATGCGGATGCCTGATATCCTGAAAACAGATGAGCAGGAAATCAGTGATAAAGAATGGACGCTTTTGAAAAAGGCTATTGAAGAAACGTTGGATAAAGTAGATGAATACCGCATTGAAGAAGGAAAAATACTGGAAAACGATTTTAAAGAAAGAATAAAGAATATTCAGCAATATCTGGACGATATTGACCCCTTTGAAAAGGAACGGCTGGAATTTGTAAAAGCCAAATTCAATAAAGAACTTTCGGATTTTATCAAAGAAAAAACAATTGATGAAAACCGCTATGAACAGGAAGTGCTCTATTATCTGGATAAGCTTGACATTACGGAAGAGAAAGTTCGCTTAAAGCAACACTGCTCTTATTTTCTGGAAACCATGGATGCCGGTATGGCAAACGGCAAAAAACTGAATTTTATAGCCCAGGAAATGGGACGCGAAATCAACACTACAGGTTCTAAAGCCAACCATGCGGAGATTCAAAAAATCGTTGTTAACATGAAAGACGAACTGGAGAAAATCAAAGAACAACTGGCGAATATTTTATAGCTATGGAAGGTAAATTAATCATTTTTTCAGCTCCTTCCGGTGCCGGAAAAACTACTATTGTTCACCGGGTACTGGAAAAATTCAATAATATCGAATTTTCCATCTCGGCAACAACACGGCAGCCCAGGTCCGGTGAAAAGCACGGAGAAGATTATTATTTTTTGAGTGTTCCGGACTTCAAACGCCGCATCATTAAAAATGAATTTATTGAATACGAAGCTGTTTATCAAAACCAATTCTACGGAACTCTGAAATCAGAACTTGAGCGTATTTGGAAAAAAGGAAAGCATGTTATTTTTGATGTGGACGTTCAGGGCGGACTAAACATCAAAAAGCAATACCCCAAAAAAGCGTTGGCCATTTTTATTATGCCTCCCGGCCTGGAGATTTTAGAAAAGAGACTCTTAAGCAGAGCAAAAGATGATGAACGAAGCATAAAAGAACGGTTAAATAAAGCAAGGCTCGAACTAACATACGCGCATGACTTTGACAAGGTCATTGTAAACGAAGACCTTGATGAAGCTGTCAACGAAGCTATTCAAATTATCAATAACTTTTTAAACTCCAATGGATCAGATAAATAAAAAAACCGGTCTCTTTTTCGGTTCATTCAATCCGATACATATTGGCCATCTGATTGTGGCCAGCCAGATGGTTGAAAATTCAGACCTGGACCAGATATGGTTTGTTGTCACACCCCAAAATCCGCTAAAGAAAAAGAAAACCCTGCTCAAGAACCATCACCGTTTGAATCTGGTAAAAGAAGCTATTGATGACGATGAACGTTTCAGAGCTACTGATGTGGAATTTCATCTGCCCCAGCCAAATTATACAATCCATACCCTCACTGTGTTAACAGAGAAATATCCGGAACGCGAATTTGCCCTGATTATGGGAACGGATAATCTGGCCACATTGCATAAATGGAAAAATTATCAAGAGCTTTTAGACCAATATAAGCTCTATGTCTATCCAAGACCCGGCTTCCAACCCGGAGAGTTTGCCAGTCACACTAATGTACACCTGGTAGAAGCTCCGCAAATTGAAATCTCCGCCAGTATGATACGAGACGCCATACATCAAAAGAAGGACCTGCGCTATCTGCTGCCCGTTAAAGTATTGAGATACATTGAAGACATGATGTTCTATCAATAAACAAATGGCCTGCCCATTTTCCGAAAATCAGTGGAACCACTTCGCAAACATAACGGTTCTAAATTTGTATAATCCCATATCCGGTGTATACAATTAAAATTAACCTACATCAAAATCTAAAATTCAATAATAAAACCTATGACCGAAGACGATAAAAAACTTGTCATCAACAAATTGAAAAAAGAAAAGAAAAAAGTCGAAGACTTAATTGAAGAGTTGAAAGAGCAAACCCGGCCTATTGCCCCGGATTGCTCTATTGGTCGCGTCAGTCGTATGGATGCCATCAACAATAAGAGTGTGAATGAAGCGGCTTTAAGAAACGCAGAAGAAAAACTCCTGAAGATCAAACATACCCTGGATGGAGCAGAAGAAAAAGATTTCGGATTGTGCCGGAATTGTAGTGAGCCAATTCCCGTTGGCCGCCTGATTGTGATGCCGGGCAGCAGCCTCTGCATAAAATGCGCCAACTCACAATAAACTCACATATTCTGCTTGCTGCTTTTCCATATCATTTATCCCTGTTTAGATTAGCCCTCCTCTATAAAAACACCTTTTCTCTGCAGAAAAAAGTTTATTTAAAAGGCACCACAAGCTGAAACATCTTACACTAAACTATTTTGCAAAAAATTTTCTTATTGTGATTTTACAAACAGATCATAAAAAATTCTTAGTTTTGACAACTTTGCTTTTTTTTTAAATATAAACCTTAAAACAAACATATATGAGAAAAGATATTGAAATGACGGCTCATCCCATAGAAGAGTATTTAGAGAAGCCTTCTGCAGAATTTACCAAATCAGACTTGATCCGGTATGTTGAAGATAATTTTGTGGAAATGCTTAATCTGCGTTATGTCGGAGGAGATGGCCGGTTAAAAAGCTTAAATTTCGCCATACAATCCAAAGAACATCTAAACCAGATATTGACTTCCGGAGAACGCGTAGACGGCTCCAGCCTTTTTCATCATGTTGAAGCAGGTTCTTCCGACCTTTACGTCGTTCCGAGATATAAAACCGCTTTTGTCAATCCGTTTAGTGAAATCCCTACTATTGACATTCTTTGTTCTTATTTTGATAAGGACGGCAATTTATTGTCCAATGCTCCGGAAAACATTCTGCGCAAGGCAAACCAAACGCTGAAAGAAAAAACAGGCTACGAATTTCATGCCATGGGTGAGTTGGAATATTACATCATCAAGGAAGAAGATGAGCTGTTCCCGGCTGAAGACCAGAGAGGATATCACGAAATGTATCCTTTCAATAAATCAGAGCATTTTCGTTCCGAGGCACTGAATTTGATTGCCTATTGTGGAGGAAAAGTTAAATATGGGCATTCGGAGGTCGGAAACTTTCGTAAAGATGGTCTGGAATATGAGCAGAATGAAATTGAATTTCTCCCTCTTGATGCAGAAACAGCTGCCGATCAGCTGATCATAGCCAAGTGGATTTTACGTGTTCTGGCTTATGAATATGGAGTTACACTCACTTTTGCTCCCAAGATTACAGCAGGAAAAGCAGGCAGTGGTATGCATGTTCACACAAAAATTGTGAAAGATGGCAAAAGCGTGATGACACAAAACGGCAAGTTAAGCGATATCGCAAAAAAAGCGATTGCCGGGTATTTGGATCTTGCCGGTTCGCTAACTGCCTTTGGTAACACGATTCCCACTTCATACCTGCGCCTTGTTCCTCATCAGGAAGCACCTACAAACATTTGCTGGGGTGACAGAAACCGCTCTGTGCTTGTGCGTGTTCCTTTGGGCTGGACAGAAGGGATAAACATGGCTCAGAAAGTAAATCCTTTGGAAAAAGATGAAACATTGGATCATAGTGAAAAACAAACAGTGGAATTCCGGGCCCCCGATGGCTCCGCTGACATTTACCTGTTAATCGCAGGACTTACCGTTGCTGCACGCCACGGACTGGAAATGGAAAACAGCCTCGAATTTGCCAAAAAAACTTATGTAAACGTTAACATCTTTGAAGACGAACATAAATGCAAACAAGAAGAGCTTGATGGACTGCCAACATCATGTATGGAATCTGCCGATCGCCTGGAAAAAGACAAAGAAGCCTACACTAAATATGGTGTGTTTCCCGCCAACATGATCGACAGCATGGAAGAAGAACTCAGATCATACAAAGATGGTAATCTCCGGAAAGAAATTGAAAATGACGAAGAAAAAACCATGGAGCTGGTCAGGAAATTCATCCACTGCGCATAGACAAAATAAGCAGAATAAAAGTGTTTTTTATATTTCTAAGGGGCTGTTTTCACACAGTCCCTTTTATATTTCTTTACTTTTTGCGTCTTCTGGGGCTTTTTTATCCTCATCCCCTTTTAACGAGTCGAGTCCCTTATCTTGCCAATCCAGGTCTTTTACTACGGGCATAATAACGTAAACCAGAGAAGAAACAGGCTCATAAAGCAGTGACTTTTCTTTGGTCTCTTTTGATATCAGATTATCTGAAACATCTACAGTGTGAAGGATGTAAAATAACCCGCTTAATACCAATGAGACCTTCAGGATTCCGAAAGCAGCACCGGCAATTTTATTGAAAAGTCCCAGCATCACGATTTTTACCACAGACTCCACAATACGCCCTACAAGGTGCGTAGCAATTACAACCAATATAAATGTTAAAGCAAAAGATATGATATGTAAATATTCCGATTGAAAATTGAGTTCTTCGGTAAGAAATTGTGCTGTATAATCCGAAAAATGAGCAGCAGCAAAAATCCCCAGAATTAAAGCCGCCAGCGAGGCCAGTTCTATCACAAAACCTTTGGAAAAACCTTTGTAAGCAAACCAGATAATCGGTATTATTAAGATGATATCCAGATAAGTAATGTTATCCATAATGTAGCTATCCTTTTAACCTTTTGGCCATTTCAGTTACATATACAAAATCATTGATCGTTTTATTATTTGTTGTAAGGATCTCATCTTTATTTCCTTTCCAGGCAATTTCCCCTTTGTTGATAAAAATAATCTGATCCCCCATGCTCAGGACCGAATTCATATCATGGGTATTGATTATGGTTGTCATTTCAAAATCTCTTGTCAACTCATCGATCAACTCATCGATCATCACAGAAGTTCTCGGGTCCAAACCGGAATTGGGCTCATCACAAAAAAGATACTTCGGATTCATAGAAATAGCACGTGCTATAGCCACACGTTTTTGCATTCCGCCACTAAGCTCATCGGGATATAAATGATTCACATTATTTAAGTTAACGCGCTCCAGACAAAAATTAACTCTGTCCTGTCTTTCTTTGTAGGTCCATTTAGTAAACATTGTTAACGGGAACATCACATTCTCCTCCACATTCATGGAATCAAATAATGCTCCGCCCTGAAAAAGCATTCCGATTTCTCTTCTGAGTTCCTTCCGCTGTTTGAAACTCATTTTGTTGAAGTTGCGGTCATCATAAAATATATTCCCCTTATCAACTTCCAATAACCCGACAATACATTTCATCATCACAGTTTTCCCTGATCCACTTTGCCCGATAATAAGGTTATTTTGCCCTTTTTTAAAGGTTGCAGACACATCATTGAGAACATTTGTCCCCTGAAAAGATTTTGATATATTTTCGGCTTTTATCATGTTAGCATCAGTTGGGTGAGAATCAAGTTAGCAAATATGATCAGTATGCTGGAGCTTACAACAGCGCGTGTACTGGCATGTCCGACTTCAATGGACCCCCCTTTGACGAAATATCCGTAATAGGACGATACACTGGTGATAATAAATGCAAAAATAACAGTTTTAAACAGTGCATAAAAGATATCATACAGATGGAAAAAGGATTTTATTCCAAAGACATACATCTCCCCGGTTAGCGCTCCGCTAGCCAGAGCTCCCAGCCATCCGCCAAAAATACCCACAGCCATACTCAGGGTGATTAAAAACGGATTGATCAACATGGCAGCAAGCACTTTGGGAGCGACTAACAAACTAGCCGGGTTAACACCCATGATCTCCATGGCATCAATCTGCTCGGAAATACGCATACTTCCTATTTCTGAAGATATACTGGAGCCTACTTTTCCGGCCAGAATAACACTAATGATCGTAGGTGAAAATTCCAGTATGATGGATTGCCGGGTAGTTAGGCCAACAGCATAATCCGGTATCCAGGGGCTTTCCATGTTAAAGGCCGCCTGAAGAGCAACTACAGCTCCAACAAAGACGGAAATAATCAAAACAATCCCCAGAGAACTTACTCCAAGCTTGTCTATTTCATTTAAAACACGCCGCCAAAAAACTTTTTGACGATCCGGTTTTTTGAACGCTCGTTTTATTAATAAAGCATAACGCCCCAAATGATAGAGTGGTCCCATAGTTGTGTTATTGTTTTGCTAAATTAATACATATTTATAAAACAAAATTGTTTTTTGTCATTCAAATAATAAAAAACAAAAAATAGTTTTTACCTTTGTAAAGACTATCATATAGATATGAGCACATTTTATAGACAATTATCAGATACTTAAACAAGAAGATTTATGAACACACACAAAGTTATATCTATTTTTTTTATTATCATTTTGGCTCTCGGCCTTGCCTCCTGCTCTACATCCCGAAAGGCCAGACTAAAAAAAGATTGCAATTGTGGATCCTTCAGCAAAGTTGAAATTAATGAACCTCAGCAAAGAATCTGAAAAATTACTGTTGAAATTTATCCCTCAACAGTCTTTACCCCTAATAAAAAAATGGCTGGAGGACTATCCGGTGCAGGTCGCCATAGTTGACGAGCGAAAAACCAAAGCCGGCGATTACCGTCCCGCTATGAGTCAAAGGATACCCAAAATTACCATTAATGTAGACCGCAATGCTTATCGTTTTCTGATCACACTTACACACGAGATAGCGCACCACATTGCATTCAGTACTTTTGGGCCTTACATCAAGCCGCATGGGAAACAATGGAAAGATACTTACTTCAGTTTGCTTTCTGAGCTGCAGCATCAACATGTTTTCCCGGAAAAGCTGGCAGCGACATTACCCACATATCCCGCAAGGCTAAAATCGACAACTGCCGGTACAGCTGAAATGGACAAAATTCTAAGGGCCATGGATCATCCCAACGAAGCACTTACCTATGTTGAAGATATCGCCAACGGGACGGTCTTTTTTCTTGAAGACGGCAAGTCTTTCCGAAAAATTAAAAAACGCCGGGTCCGTTTCCTGTGTCAGAATTTAGATAATGAAAAATATTATCTGTTTCCCCCTGGTGTACAAATTTATATGAATCCGCAGCTGGTAAAAACAATTTGATCCTGACATTAATTTTTTTCTTACATTTGACTTCAAAAGCGAATGGCCATGAACGAAAATACATACTGTGTAATAATGGCAGGCGGCCTTGGAACACGCTTCTGGCCGATAAGCCGCTCTGACTACCCGAAACAGTTTATAGATATACTGGGGACAGGGGAGTCGCTGTTGCAACAAACTTACAGCCGGTTTGCACAAATCGTCCCTGAAGAAAATATTTTTATTGTTACCAATGAAAAATACAAGCAGCTCGTCCATGATCAGCTGCCGGATTTATACAACAACCAAATCGTTCCGGAACCAGCCAGGCGAAACACGGCGCCCTGTTTGGCTTATGCCTGCTATAAAATCCATGATATCAATCCGGATGCCAATATTATTGTCACCCCTTCTGACCATATCATTACCAAAGAAAACAATTTCCTTGCTACAATACAGGAAGCACTGGATGTTACAGAAGTAAAAGAATGGATACTTACGCTCGGAATTCCACCCAACTGGCCGGAAACAGAATACGGATACATTCAGTATGATGACGTAAAAATCGATGTAAAGAACAAAAATATTTTTAAAGTTAAGACTTTCTCGGAAAAACCCGATCAGGAAATGGCCAAAAAATTTATTGAGAGTGGTGATTTCCTCTGGAATTCCGGGATATTTGTTGCCAATTTAAACACCTGGCTCAACACGTTAAAAGATAACCTTCCGGATGTATATTCAACTTTTCGTTCCGGAATAAAGAAATACAACACACCCCAGGAGTCTTCTTTTGTCAGAAGTGTATATACCGTCTGTAAAAACATCTCTATCGATTATGGCATTATGGAAAAAGCTGACAACACCTATGTTTATGTCAGCTCGTTCGGCTGGAACGATCTGGGAACCTGGGACAGCCTATACAACAGCCTGGAAAAAGACAAAAACGGCAACAGCATTAAAGGAAAAAATGTTAAAGTATACGACACGGAAAACTCCATAGTGAAAATCCCTGACAATAAATTAGTAGTTTTGCAGGGACTTCAGGATTATATTGTTGCCGAAGATGAAGACCGGCTGCTGATCTGCAAAAGAGACCAGGAATCCATGATCCGCAGATTTATCAATGATATCAAATTAGACCATGGAGATAAGTATCTCTAGCCTGTATTATTCATAATAAAAGTGATTTAAAAAACCACAACATTAAATTTTCTATCCCGGAAAATTACAAATTGCGGTATTTTTGCATCCGAAAAATAACCAAATAAAACATAACCTCAAATGAAGAAATTAATAATTGGAATTTTCGCTTTGATGCTGGTTTTTCAACCTATGCTTAAAGCCGATGAAGGCATGTGGCTTCCCTTTCTGGTTGAGCGCCTGAACTACGAAGACATGCAAAAAATGGGGCTGGAACTAACCCCCGAAGAAATTTATAGTGTCAACAATGCAAGTCTTAAAGATGCTATTGTACAATTTGGAAATGGATGCACGGGTGAAATTATTTCCGATAAAGGTTTGATTTTAACCAATCACCACTGCGGATATGGAAACATCCAGGCACATTCCACCACAGAAAACGATTACCTGAAAGATGGTTTCTGGGCTCGTAGCTTAGAGGAAGAATTGCCAAATGAAGATTTCAGCGTAAGCTTCTTAATTCGTGTTGATGACGTAACAGATCAGGTGCTGGAAGATGTCACCAAAGATATGGACGAACAGGAGCGAAACAAAGTAATCAATGAGAAAATAAACAAACTCAAAAAGGAAGCCACAAAAGACAATGAATACAACGCTGTTTTAAAAAGTTTTTTTGACGGGAATGCCTATTATTTGTTTCTCATGGAAGAGTATCCTGACGTACGTTTAGTAGGAGCTCCTCCGTCATCCATAGGAAATTTCGGTGGAGATACGGATAACTGGATGTGGCCACGCCATACCGGAGACTTCTCATTATTCCGCGTGTATACCGCTCCGGACGGTTCTCCGGCTGAATATTCCAAGGATAACGTGCCCATGAAACCCAAACATCACCTGCCGATTTCTATTGACGGTGTTAAGCCCGGCGACTTCTCCATGATCATGGGTTATCCGGGAGGAACAGACCGCTATATGACTTCCTTCGGGATCAGGCAGAACCTGGCCAAAATGTATCCTACCCGCATTAAAATCCGCAGGAAGAAGCTGGATATCATGGATAAATACATGGACAATAATTCTTCCGTGAAAATTAAATATGCTTCCAAACGTGCCCGCGTTTCCAACTACTGGAAAAACTTTATAGGCATGAGCAAAGCATTAAAGGATTTGAAAATACCTCAGGAAAAAGAGCAACTGGAAGAAAGACTCACAAAATGGATTAACGAAAGTGAAGAAAGAAAAGAAAAATATGGCAATGCACTTTCGAATATTGAAGAGTTCTACAAAGCCTCTGATGATCAGATAACCCATCGCTACTATTTTATTGAAGCAATCTATCTGGGTCCGGAAGTTATCGGTCTGTCCAGACAATTTGAACCTTTGGCAGCTGCCCTTGATGCTGATGAAAAAGATAATGACAAGATCGAGGCCATGATCGCAAAGATCAAATCCGATATCAAAAAACATTTTAAAGATTACTACAAGCCACTGGATAAAGATATGATGGCTGTTATGTTCCGCATGTATTCAAACGAAGTACCCGAAGATCAACAACCGGAACTTTTTAAGAAAATGGTGAAAAAACATGATGGTAATTTTGAGGAATTAGCCGCTAAAGTTTATTCCAACTCCATGTTTGACTCCAAAGAAGAAGTTATGAAGTGGCTTGACGATCCCAAATTAAAAACATTGAAAAAAGACCCTGTTTATAAATTAAAAGAGGCTTTTTTCATGAATTTCAATAAAATGCAAGCCGGGCTACAAAAAGCCAATTTAAAGAAAAATAAAGGGCGTCGTTTGTTTATGCAGGCACTGCGTAAAATGGACTCCGACAAAACATTCTATCCGGACGCCAATTTCACCATGCGCCTCTCCTATGGCGAAGTAGACGGTTACAAACCCAAAGACGCCGTTACTTACCGCCACTATACAACACTGCAGGGTATCATGGAAAAAGAAGACCCGGACAACAAAGAATTTATTGTCCCGGAAAAGCTGAAAGAACTCTACAAAAACAAAAATTATGGCCCTTACGGCGACGGAGATGAAATGCATGTGTGTTTCTTAACAAATCATGATATTACAGGCGGAAACTCCGGTTCACCGGTAATCGATGGCAAAGGAAACCTGATAGGTCTCGCCTTCGACGGAAACTGGGAAGCTATGAGCGGCGATATTGCTTTTGAAGACGAATTGCAACGAACCATCAATGCTGACATCCGCTATGTACTGTTTGTGATCGACAAATTTGCCGGTGCACAAAATATTATTGACGAACTGGACATTGTGCATGCGAAAAAGAAAGCTAAAAAGCACATGAAGTCAGATAAGATGCAGAAGAAACCTGAACAGAAAAAAGAAATTGAAGAAGTAGAAGAATAAGACTTTGCAGTTTCTAATAAGATTTTTTTGCATCAGACAAAAGAATTTTTCATTTAAAAATAAAGGGTGGTTTATATAAAGAACCGCCCTTTTTTGTTATTTTTATCCTTCTTTTTAAATAATAGAATCCGGTCTAAAAAAATCACATTTGATTTTCACCGGCTTTTTACCCCAATCCGCCAAACACGGATGAAGCCGCTGAAAATCAGGGCTTGCTTTAGGGATAAGGTAAAGCTGTTTTTTAGCGGCTGTGATCAATTTAGTGTTTTTAGACCGGACTCATAATATAATGATATCCATTTGACAAATATATGTTTATGCAGCCAGGAGAAGTATTCCGTAATAGAATAAGGAAATACAATAAAAAAAAGGATGCGTTTGAAAAGAAATCCCGCCGGTTATCGTGGAGCCGGTTGATCGTTTTTCTTGCCGGTCTTGCGGCAATCTATATTTCAACACTGTTTAATTTCGTCGTTCTTATAAGCATCATAATCGTTTTTATCGCCGCCTTTCTGCGCATTGTTTATCTGCACAATAAAGCATTGACCCAAATGCAGAAAGCAGAACGCCTGGAAAATATTAATCAGCTTGAAGTTAATGCATTAAATCACGATTTTTCTTCTTTTGCTCATGGTGGAGAATATCAGGCTCCGGAGCATGACTTTAGTTTTGACCTGAATATCTTCGGGCAAAACTCCGTTTTTCAACTATTCAACAGAACCGTTACCGACAACGGAGAACAAAAACTGGCGGATTGGTTTTCCCGGCCGCTGCTGAAAGCAAATGATATAAAAAACCGCCAGGAGGCTGTCCGGGACTTGTCACAACACCTAAACCATTTGCAGTGGTTTATGGAAACCGGACAAAGAAGACGGTTTACAAAAGAGCAAACGCATAACCTGAATGTGTGGACAGGCAGAAAAGCGCATTCCGTAAAAAAAGAACGCTGGCTGGCCAGAAGCTTTAGTCTGGTCTCGCTCATCCTTGCCGGACTGACCATTGCCGGTGTGATCTTCTGGCCCTGGCTGATATTATGGGTTATCGCCGGACTGACAATTACCGCAACCTACAACAGAAAAGTTAATGAACACCATGCCGGATTAAATCATATTGCCCCGTCACTGGAAACCTTAAACCAACTAATCTCAATTATCACGGACCTGGAGTTTAAGTCCGAAACATTAAAAACAGAACAAAATAAGCTGAATTCTTCCATGGATGACTCCTCCCTGAAAAAGTTAGTCAATATCTTACAGGCATTTGATGTACGCCACAATGTTTTTGCTGCTTTTCTGCTGAACAGCTTGTTCCTTTGGGATTTGCACCAGATTGCACGCCTCAGCAGCTGGAAACAAAAGCATGGAGCCGGGTTAAAAGAAAAAACAGAATCGATTTTTACTTTTGATGCCTTAATTAGCCTTGCCAATTTTGCCTATTGCTATCCGGAATATACTTATCCCGAACCAGAAGAGTCCTCCACAGATACGTTTCACCTGAAAGGAACCAATTGCAAACACATTCTTATCCCCAAACAGGAACGGGTAGGTAATCCCATATCCATGACAGAAAAAGGCTCCTTTAGCATTATCACCGGAGCCAATATGGCTGGCAAAAGCACTTACCTGAGAACCATCGGCTTAAATATGATTCTTGCTCAACTTGGAGTCCCGGTTGATTGCGAGACGTTCACGTTTACGCCCGTCAGGGTAATCAGCAGCTTAAGCACAAAGGACTCGCTGGTGAAAAATGAATCGTTTTTTTATGCCGAATTAAAACGCCTGCAATATATTATTCAGACCCTGGAAAAAGGCGAACAGCTTTTTTGCCTTCTGGATGAAATTCTGAAAGGCACCAACTCAAAAGATAAACAAACCGGATCGCAAAAACTCCTCCGAAAGCTTATTAAATATGAAAGCAATGGCATTGTTGCTACCCACGACCTGCAACTGGGTGAACTGGAAAAAGAATTTCCCCGAAAAATTCAAAACCACTGCTTTGAAGTAGAAATCAAAAACGACAAACTCTACTTTGATTACCAACTGAAAGCCGGAATCGCCCAAAGTCTGAATGCTTCCTTCCTGATGCGGAAAATGGGAATTACGGAGTGATTAGGTTGATCTCGCGGAAAGCTTTCCGGCGCTGCGCAACTGGCTGTTTTGCAGACGAAGCTGGTCTTTCACCTAAGCCTGATCCATTTCATCTATTATCAACTGACTAAAGAATTACAGTCAACAAGTTTTCATAGCCCGGAAAAAATGTATCTAAACTGATAACATAACCATCGAATTTCCAATATTTTCTTATCTTTACAACACAAATTCAAACAATCCAGAGAACAAGAACAGCTGTTCGTTTCATATGAACGCTTGCTGGCAGGATTATAAAAAGGAATTCCATAAGATAAGCTTTCAATTTTAAACAGACTTAACTAAAAAAAACCAACAAGATATAACAAAATGATAGACAAGTTTTTAAAAGCAAAACACTGGCAGCTTTTCCTATTGGTTTTTGGTATATCTTTGGTTTTTCATAATGAACTCAAAGCCAACAGATTTGTCAAATCGAATAAGCCCTGACCCGGCCATTATCTTTAATTATGTAAAACACTTCCCTTTGCTCATGATACTTCTTATGGGAATATTTTTTTGATTGGTTTTGGTCAGTAGCTATTGGATTTCATTTAAAACTCCAACGATTATGAAGATACGACATAAAGTTTATACGCTCGCAATAGCATTTAGCGCATCCGTCTGGATAATTGATGCTTTTCTTGATTTTTTCTTCTTCTATGAAAAAACATTATGGGATGTATTAATATTGGACATCCCTGAACATGAGCTTTATATCAGATTAATGATTACTGCCTTTTTTATCATATTTGCTGAAATATCTTACCATATATTAAAGAAACAACAAGAATTAAAAGAACATTTCCACATAACTTTAAAATCTATCGGTGATGCCGTAATCTCTACCGACAGCTATGGCAGGATCAATGATATGAATAAAGTGGCCGAAAATATAACCGGTTGGGATCATGAAGAGGCAAAAGGGGAGTATTTAAATAAAGTTTTTCATATTATTAATACGCACACCAGAGAACCGGCAGATAATCCGGCAGATAAAGTTTTTAAGGACGGACATATTGTAGGATTGGCAAACCATACCAGTTTAATATCAAAAAATGGCGATGAATATCAAATTGCTGATTCAGCTTCTCCGATTAAAAATAAAAACGGGCGTATTGAAGGAGTCGTATTGGTTTTTAGTGATGTTTCGGAAAAATACAAAAGGCAGGAGGCTTTAAAAGCAAGCGAAGCCAAATTCCGTTCCATAATCGATAATGCACCTGACGGGATTTTTATATCCGATGAAAACGGTAAATACCTTGAAATAAACCAGGCTGCGTGTGATATTACCGGATATTCCCAAGAGGAACTTCTCAAGATGAGTATTCCCGATTTGCTGCAAAAAACTGAAGTCGAAAAAGGGTTAGAGCATTTCAAAGAAGTAATGGATACAGGTTCTTCCAGAGGTGAGGTTGGGTTTTTAACAAAAACCGGCGAAAATCGCTTCTGCCAGGTTGCTGCTGTCAAACTGACAAAAAACCGCATCCTGGGATTTGTGAAAGATGTTACCGAGAGAAGAGAAGCAGAAGAAAAATTAAGAATTAATGATTCCCGCTATCGAAAAGCTCAACATATCGGACGTGTGGGCAACTGGGAATATAATTTAACCACATCAACTTTTTGGGGCTCCGGAGAAGCTAAACGTATTTATGGTTTTGATCTTGATAGTAAGCACTTCACTACAGAGGAAGTGGAGAAATGCATCCCCGATAGAGAAAAGGTGCATCAGGCTTTAATCGATTTGATCGAAAGGGAAAAACCTTACGATCTGGAGTTTGAAATCATCACAAAAGATAAAGGGGAATCAAGGATCATCCACTCTATAGCTGTTCTTGAAAAAGATAGCAAAGGAAACCCAGAAAAGGTGTCAGGTGTGGTCCACGACATCACCAGTCGCAAACAGGCAGAAGAAACCTTGCAGCTCAAAGACAAAATGCTGTCTCAGGCACAAAGTATTGCCAGCGTTGGGAGTTGGACCCTTAATGTGGAAACAAATGAGCTTACCTGGTCCGACGAAACCTATCGTATTTTTGGATTGAAAGAACAGGAATTTTCTCCAAATTATAAGGCATTTCTTGATATCGTTCATCCTGATGACAGGGACATGGTAAACGCTACATACACAAATTCAGTTAAGGAACTCGCTGAGGGTTATAAAATTGAACACCGGATTATTCGCCAAGACAACGGGGAAATTCGTCATGTTTATGAAAAATGTCACCATGAACGGAACGAAACCGGTTCAATAATACGGTCTGTTGGCATGGTGCAGGATATCACAGAAAAAAAGAAAGCAGAACAAAAGTTGATCGATGCCCTTGAGAAAGCCCGGGAAAGCGATCGTTTGAAAAGCGCCTTCCTGGCAAACATGAGCCACGAGATACGCACACCCATGAACGGCATATTGGGTTTTTCCGAGTTGTTAAAGAACCCAAAACTAAGCGGAAAGGAAAAGGAAAAGTACATTCAGATTATTGAAAACAGCGGTAAACGAATGCTTGATACCATTAATGATATTGTTGACATATCAAAAATCGAAGCCGGCCAGATTGATGTAGTTAAATCGGAAGTTCCGGTAAACAAGATACTGGAAGAACAGTATCATTTCTTCCAGCGGGAGGCTAAGGCCAAAGGACTTAAACTAATTTATGAACCCTCGCTGCCGGATAACGATTCACACATTATAACAGATAGACGCAAACTGGAAGGAGTTCTGACGAATTTGATAAAAAATGCCATAAAATACACTGAAACGGGAAAGATAACAATTGGCTGCTCAAAAAGCGAAAACGAAAATAAAGAGTTCCTGGAATTTTATGTCAAAGACACAGGCATAGGAATACCACCTCATAGGACCGAAGCTATTTTTAACCGCTTTGAACAAGCTGATGTTGAAGATACAAATGTTTTTGAAGGCTCGGGATTAGGGCTCGCGATTTCCAAATCTTATGTTGAAATGCTCGACGGTCGCATTGGTGTCACATCAAAAGAAAGCTATGGTTCCACATTCACCTTTAGCATTCCATATACAAAACAGCAAATAAAAAAAACCAGCACTGAAGGAAATCCTAAAAATGAACAGCAACAATCAATGAATAACCTATCTGTCATGATTGCAGAAGATGATAAAACCAGCAAAATGTTTTTTAACGCTATTCTTGAAGATACGGTTGATAAAATTATTTATACAACGAGCGGAAAAGAAACCATTAATAAATGTCGGGAAAATCCTGACACAGATATTATTTTGATGGATATCAAAATGCCTGACATCAATGGTTATGATGCTACCCGGGAGATTCGAAAATTCAATCAGGATGTAATAATAATTGCCCAAACCGCCTATGGATTGTCAGGGGACAAAGAAAAAGCTCTTGAAGCAGGTTGTAACGAATATATTTCGAAACCTATTAATAAAGAATTGTTATTTGAAAAGATAAAATTATGTCTGAAGAAAAAAAGCATATAATATGAAACGAACATGATAGCCTTAAACACACAGATAAATGATTAAAGTTAGGCTACTGCATGTGAGTTCCCCCGCAAAAATGACGGGGTAAACATAACACCTATTTAATAAAATTTAATCATATGAAACCTCCATGTTTGCCTTAAACACACAAGCAAATGACTAAAGTTAAGCTACAGCATGGGGTTCCATAGTACCATTAAAATCAAATTTAGACATATGAAACTTCCATGGCGACAGTTTTTTCGACACACAGGAGAATGATTAAAGGGCTGGACGAGTTGGATAATGCAAAGAAAACAATGACATTTATTGTCATTAATAGTCATTAATGGTCATTTATAGTCATTTTCTATACTTCTGTGTCCGGTTGCTGTCAAATATAACCGTCTCAGAAAG
>JAIPBW010000060.1 GCA_021738505.1 Bacteroidales bacterium
CTGTCTATAAAGTAAGTGTTTAGTTCATAATGTTCGAGTTCAAGGCTTGCGAAGTATTTAAAACCAAGGAGTTTACTCTGGTAAATGACTGTTTTAAATACGAGCATAACGCAGAAATCGGACATTATGGACAAACACTTTTTAGTTTATTGACATTATGAGTAATGGAATTTGTATTCTGGATTTTACGTGCTTTCTGGATTTAATGAAAAAGCAGCAGTAAATTTCGTTTATAAGCATGAGTATGCCAGAGAAAACCTGCATCTTGCCAAAATTAAAAGTTGATTAGAACAGAAGATTATAGTAAAGCTCGGTATAATGTGTTCTTTAACAATCAGAAGTTCAACGTTTTGGTTAAATAAAAACGGATGAAACGAATTTTTATAAATCCATTTCATCCGTTGTGAATGTATTTTCTAATATATTTATTAGATGATAGGAATTTTCTAGCTATTCTTATCCCGTATATAATTGACCAGTCCTTTCTTATTAAATATTTCCATCAATTTTCCGGGCAGGGGTTCAAAGTTAAATTTTTGTTTTCCGACAGTAATTTCTCCTTTTTCAAGATCAACATCCACCTTTTTACCTTGTTCAAAGGCTTCAACAGCTTTAGGTAAAACAATAATAGGTAAGCCCTGGTTAACAGAAGACCTGTAAAATATTCGATTAACAGACTTGACAATAACCGCTTTAACACCGGCATAAGCTAATCCAACAGCCGGATGTTCACGGGAACTGCCGCAACCAAAATTATCTCCGGCCAGAACGATATCCCCTTTTGCTACTTTTTTGTGAAATTGTGGATCAAAATCCACAAACAAATGTGGTAATATATTCTCCGGTTCTGCACTGGAGACCTGATAAGTAAGACTGCCGGCAAACATCAAATCCGTATTCAGGTTGTCTACATCAGCATAATTCCACACCTGATTTTCATAACGGTTTTCACCTTCGGAAATGTCAACAGTTTTACTTTGTTTAACATGATAAGGATAGGTATCCTCTGTCGGATTTTTTCTTGTATCAGTAATTTCGCCATTAACTGCAGCCAGCGCCACAGCTTTGGGCGAAGCCAGGTAAACAAAAGAATTTTTATTGCCCATTCTGCCTTTAAAATTTCTGTTGGCAGTAGAAATTACATTATAATTATCGGCAGGAATTCCTTGTCCTGTTCCTAAGCAAGGGCCACAAGAAGAGCCCAGAAAGTTCCCTCCGGCACTCATAATGGTTTTTACAATCCCTTCTTCCAGAGCTTGCATATAAATTTCTTTTGAGGCCGGAATAACAAGCAACTGGGTATCCGGATGCACCTTTTTTCCACGCAACGCATCTGCAGCCTGACGCAAATCCTCTATCCTTCCGTTAGTGCAGGTCCCAATTAATGCTTCATGTATTTTTGTTCCTTTGAGCGAACTCAATGCTTTAACATTATCCACATGATGGGGTGCTGCAACAACAGGGAAAAGTTGATCCAGTTCAATATCTATAACACGCGCAAAATGAGCATCATTATCAGCTTCAATTCCTTCATAATCTTCTCCCAAATGCTCTTGTAAAACTTTATCATTTGGGAATACAGCATTTTTGGCTCCCATTTCTGAAGCCAGATTGGCCAGGGTCATTCGATCGGCAACAGAGAAATCCGCTATTCCGTCACCATGATATTCTATAGACATATAATCCGCCCCGCTGCTGCCGATCATGCCTATGATCCACAGTGATAAATCTTTGGCATATACGCCTTTGGGAAGCTTCCCTTTCAGGTTAATTTTCAACGACTCCGGAACACGAAACCAGGTTTCTCCCTGACTCCAAAGCCCTGCCGTTTCTGTCCGGTCGATACCCGCGGCAAAAGCGTTAAAAGCTCCGGCTGTACAAGTATGGCTGTCGCTTCCGACAATCAGCATGCCCGGTTTGGCATAACCTGCCATAATTTGATGACAAATACCGGAACCAATATCATGAAATTTTTTGACTCCCTGGGAATGAACAAAATTTCTTATTTCTTCATATTTATTGGCCAGTGCAGCACTTGTAGGTGGCGCATTATGATCCAGGACTACAAGCAGTTGATCTGGGTTTAACACGTTTTTGCCTCCCATTTTATCAAATGTTTTCAGAATACTGGCTGTATTGTCGTGGGAAAGAACAATATCAGGTTTTTTAAAAACTATGCTGCCCGCAGGGGCATCAAAGAGTTTTTCTACAAAAGTTTTTCCGGCCATTGGTCTATAGTTTTTTGATTGATCCAACAAATATAAGAATTTGTGTTGAACAAGCATTCCTTTTCTTTATCTATAACTTGCTCATATTTAATTCGAATGAGCTTTCACAAAGTTTTCATAAATGGAATAAACCATCCATAATATAGACCTCAAAATATTAACATACACTGTAAAAGTCGGTATTTCAAGCAGATAAACGATAGGTGCATTTTTGCCTTCATTTATTTTTATGGATTTAACTTGTCCATTAACTCTAGATTTTAATATTTAATTCATACTTCTATATAAACGAAATATTTTACAATAACAGCATTGATTTTTTTAACAGGGTCAGCCCAAGCTCAAATTTCACTTGCCAATTTTAGTTTTAGCCAACAACAAGTTGCTGATACAAATTACAGCACGACCGGATGGGGACAACACTATAACCCCGGCACTATATTACAGTGTATTTTGGTGCTGAAAGCAGCAGCCAGGAAGGCTTTGATGAAACTATGACGGACTTTGAAATCAATAGTAGAACCTACAGTCCAATTACGCTCCCCAATGGAGAGTGTTACAGCAACGTTATTGTAACCAGAAGAATAACCTCTAATTCTCAGGTACAGGATCCTGAAAAGCAAACGATATTTTTTGAAAAAGGAACTTCCGACGGTAACACATTAAATTTTCCTCCTTCATACGCGGATATTCAGAAAGCTGTTAACCGCAGGATTTTAAACCGCGGCAGTGATAATGTTTTTGCCAATGAAAATACAAGTACTTATACTGTTAATAATGTAGAACGCATAGACTTAATTGTTGAAGGAGGTGCATTTACTCCGGACAACTCAAAAGCAGGCTTTCTGATCAATGAGCGGGGAGGCAACGATGAGTTCAAGGTAGCTGCTATTACAGTTTGGACGCCAATGGAAAAGTAGATGCATTGGGCTCGTTGTTAAGTATTGGAACAAGTGACTGGGGCAGCACAGGAAAAAGCTTTCAAACAACCGTATTCCAGCGCAATTCCGGCGATCCGGTAATGAAACAAGATGAAGATATAAGTAAACAAACTATTCACGGAGTCTTTATTACTTACGCACAATTAGGCATCAATAGCAATGAAACAATGTATGGCGTTAGTATATTTCCCGGGGATGTGGATAATACGATGGACCTGATCGATTTGTCTGATGTACCGAACGATACTCCGACAGGTTCCGGTGGTCCTGGTGGATTAGACATGATGGGAGGTGGCGGTTATTTTGGCTCAGAAGATGTGCTGGTTTCGGATTTGCAGGTTGATTTATCATCAAACAATATGGCTCCTGCGGAAGGTGATCCCATAGAAATTACAATTTCCATTAATAATAACGGCCCGACTATTAACTACAATATAACATCGACAACTACTATCCCCGATGGATATACTTTTGATGGCTTTGTCTCCGGATATACTGGTTCAGCTAGCCAATCCTCAGGTACCATAACCATGTCCTTTGATCCATTAGGAAAAGACAACAATCAAACGTTAACATTTACGGCTATAGCTGAACCATCAGGGGATAGAACTTTTACTTCCGATGTAAGCGGAGACCGTACTGATGTATCTCCCGGGAATAACTCCGATAATCTTACTATTCTTTTGGCTTCAGACCAGGAACCATATCCGGTTAGTTTAATTTCTTTCTATGCTGAAAGCCATAAAAAGAAGAATATTATATCGTGGACGACAGCCTCGGAAATCAATAACGACTATTTTGAAATTGAGCGAAGCATTAGTGGGACGGATTTTAAACCTATCGGAATTGTCAATGGCCATGGCACCAGTAATTCCGTGATAGATTATGAATTCCGGGATCATTCTCCGCCCCGGGAGGTTGTTTATTATAAGTTAAAACAAGTTGACTATGACGGCACTTTCGAATATTTCGGACCGATAGCAGTCAATCCTGCAGCGTCTGAAGAAAAAATAAAAGTATACCCCAATCCGGCAAGGGAAAAACTATATATTTCAGGCTTAAATCAAGATATAATACTAAGCATATATAATCCAAATGGTCAAATTATGTATCAGAAGACAAACCCACAACAAAATATGCAAGTTAACTTATCTCATTTGTCAAGTGGCCTGTATTTTTTGCGCATTGTTTATCCTGACGGTAAAACAAAAAGCCAAAAAATTAGTATCGAATAGTTTCCTTTTCATCATAGTAATTCTTATCCTGAAAACAACAGGACAATCCAAAAAAACAAGCTTAAATTTGGAGCCGTATGAAATGAAGATTTCCTTATAAAACCAGTTAAATGCCTGGATTATAATATCTATTTCTCTTCATTGCAAATTTGCTTTTTCATTAAAGAATTTGCCCTTCTTTTACTAATCTTTTCTCAAATGGGAATAGATTTCCCAAACATGGAAGCAACAAAGCTTATATAATTACATAGTTTCCTATCTGACATATGTTTATATGTGTGGCATATGGTTTGTTTATAATCATTATAATTAACTATAATCAAAAACCTATCACTTTCTAGATTTAAACAAAAAAACTATGATACGGAAATTATTTACATTAACTCTGGTAATATTATTAACGGTAACGACTCAGGCTCAGATAACACCAGGAAACTTTAGTTTTATCCAGCGGCAAGCTAAGGATACAACCTACAGCACTACCGGCTGGGGCCAGGACTACAACACCGGCACCACATATACATTGTATTTTGGTGCTGAAAGCGGTAGCCAGGATGGTTTTGATGAGATTATGACGGATTTTGAGATCGGTGGAAAAACCTATAGCCCAATTACATTGCCCAACGGAGAATGCTACAGTAATGTTATCGTTAACCGTAAAACAACTAACAATTCCCAGGTACAAGATACAGCAAAGCAAACAATATTTTTTCAAAGGGGGACTTCCAGCAACAATACCTTATATTTCCCACCCTCTTACACGAATATTCAGGAAGCAGTTAATCGTAGGATTTTGAACCGCGGAAGCGATAATGTTTTTGCGAATGCAGGCTCTGAAACAATCAATAATGTTGAACGCATTGATTTAATCATTGAAGGAGGAGCTTTTACACCGGATAGTTCAAAAGCGGGTTTTTTAATCAATGAGCGTGGAGGAAATGATGAATTTAAAGTAGCCGCTATTACCAGTTTGGATGCCAATGGTAAAGTAAGCGCTGTTGGTTCATTAGTAAGTATAGGAACAGGTGACTGGGGTTCCACTGGCAAAAGCTTTCAAACAACTGTATTTCAGCGTAATTCAGACGACCCGGTAATGAAACCAGATCAAAATTTAAGTGGTCAGACTATCCATGGAGTTTTTGTTACTTATGAGCAATTAGGGATCAATAGCAATGAAACAATGTATGGCGTTAGTATATTTCCCGGGGATGTGGATAATACGATGGACCTGATCGGCCTGTCTGACGTACCGGACGATACACCAACGGGTTCCGGTGGACCTGGTGGATTAGATATGATGGGTGGCGGCGGTTATTTTGGTTCGGAAGATGTGAAAGTTACCGACTTACAGGTTGATTTAACGTCTAACAACATGGCTCCTGCGGAAGGTGACCCTATTGAAATTACAATTTCCCTTAATAATAATGGCCCTACTCGTGATTCTAATATTGTATCTACAACCACCATCCCAGATGGTTACACTTTTGACAGCTTTATCTCCGGATATAACGGTTCAGCCAGCCAATCCTCAGGTACCATAACCTGGTCCTTTAATCCATTAGCAAAGGACAGTAGTCAAAATTTAACTTTCAAGGCTATAGCTGAACCATCAGGAGATAGAACTTTTACCTCCAATGTAAACGGAGACCGCACAGACGTTTCTCCGGGGAACAACAGCGACGATCTGACGATTCTTTTGGCTTCAGACCAGGATCCACTTCCGGTTAGTTTGATTTTTTTTAATGCTGAAAGCCATAAAAATAAAAATATTATTTCATGGTCAACAGCCTCGGAAATCAACAACGACTATTTTGCAATTGAGCGAAGCACCAATGGTGAGGATTATAAATCTATCGGAGTTGTCAATGGCTATGGAAACAGTAACTCAGTCAGAGAATATGAATTCCGGGATCATTACCCAACCCGTGAAGTTGTTTATTATAAGTTAAAACAAGTTGACTATGACGGAGCTTACGAGTATTTCGGACCGATAGCAGTCAATCCGAAAGCTTTTGAAGAAAAGATAACTGTTTATCCAAATCCTGCTAGTGAAAAACTTTTTGTTTCAGGCTTAAATCAGGATGTAAAACTGAACATATACAATCCCAATGGTCAGATTGTTTATCAAAAACTCAATAACCAACAGACAACGCAGATTGATTTATCTCATCTTTCAAACGGCTTATATTATTTGCACGTTGTTTATTCTGACGGAGAAACAAAAAGCAAAAAAATTAGCATCGAATAGTTTGAAAAAAACATGAAACGGATAAAGTAATGAGTCCAGCTCGAATCAAGGCTCATTTACTTTATCGTTTATTCAAGCGCGTCATACAGGATTTCAACAGGGTGAAAAGCTTTTACACCTGTACCGTCTTTAATTTGGTGCCGGCAACTGGTTCCGGGGGCAGCAATAATAGTCTCTTTAGATTTCTCACGTACGGCCGGGAATAAAACCATTTCACCAACATCCATTGATAAGTCATAATGTTCTTTTTCATAACCAAAAGAACCTGCCATTCCGCAACAACCGCTGGGGATTTCATCCACATGATAATTTTGGGGTAGCGATAGCATTTCTTTTGTGGGGCCGGTTGACGCCAATGCTTTTTGATGACAATGCCCGTGAAGTTTTATATTTTGTTCATCAGATTTAAAATCCTGAGTTCTGATATTTCCTTTTTCGGCTTCCTGCATAATAAACTCATCAAACATTAAAGCATTTTCTGCCAGGTTAACAGCCTGGTTTTTTAAGTCTTTATCAACAAGTTCCACATATTCATCCCGGAATGTTAAAATCCCGGATGGTTCAACACCAATCAAAGGCATATCCTTTGAAATTTGGGGTCCCAAATTCTTAACATTATCATTTGCAATTTTGCGGGCTTTACGGAGCAATCCTTTCGACAGATAAGTGCGGCCACTTTCTTTATGAGGAAACATATAGACCTTATATCCTAATCGGTTTAAAAGCTTAATGGATTTAATACCGATTTCCACGTCATTATACTCGCTAAATTCATCCACAAAGAGGGCGACCTTTCCTTTTTCATTTTCAGGAGAACAATCAGGAGCATTTTTCCGAAACCAACTCCTCAGGCTCATTTTATAAATAGCCGGAATGCTTCGTTTTGGTGCAAAGCCAAGCATCTTCTTAAGCGCATTGCTAAACAGCCTGTGACTAATAAAATAGTTAAACATGCCCGGCCAAATCATCCCCATTTTATTGACTGAGGTAATGTATGCTATTAAACGTGTACGCAACGGAATGCCATGCTTATCATAATAATGTTGTAAAAACTCGGCTTTATACTTTGTAATATCCACATTAGAAGGACATTCGGATTTGCATGCTTTGCAGGAAAGGCATAAATCCAGAACATCATATATTTCTTTATGATCAAATGGATTCTTTTGAGTTGAATTAGTCAAGAATTCCCGCAAAATATTGGCTCTGGCACGGGTCGTATTATTTTCATTCAATGTAGCCTGATAACTCGGACACATTGTCCCTCCGATTACAGAAGTTTTTCGACAATCCCCCGAACCATTGCATTGTTCCGCAGCTCGAACGATTCCCTGTGTTTCTGAAAAATCAAATATCGTTTCAATTTCGGGCGTTTCCTGTCCGGGTTTATAGCGGAGATTCGACTTCATGGAAGGAGTATCGACAATCTTACCGGGATTAAAGATATTATCAGGATCCCAGGTATATTTTACAGATTTTAAAAGTTGGTAATTGTCTTCACCTAAAACATTAGGTATAAACTCTCCTCTCAACCGTCCATCGCCATGTTCCCCGCTGATGGAGCCATTATACTTTTTAACCAGGTCAGCGGTTCGCTTTGCCACGGTATAAAATAACTCTATATCCCCTTTATCCTTCAGATTCAAGACCGGCCTGAGATGAAGCTCTCCCGTTGCTATATGGGCATAAAAAACACAGCTCAGTCCCAGATCATCCAACATGCTTTGAAACTCTTCCATATAATCCGGAAGATTCTCCGGATGAACCGAGGTGTCTTCAATAACGGCAACCGGTTTCGCGTCTCCCGGAATATTATTCAGTACCCCTAAGCCAGCTTTGCGTAAATTCCATACTTTAGGAATGTCATCTCCAAAGACCATAGGAAAATGATAGCCTAAACCGGCTTCTTTTAGATGCCGGATAGTATCTTCAGCTATGGTCATTATTTCCTCTTTGCTATCAGCCGCCCATTCGATGATAAGAATAGCTTTGGGATCCCCCTGGATAAAAAATCGATTCTTTCGTTGCGAAATATTATTTTTCGTCTGCTCCAAAACATTATCATCCATCAGCTCAATAGCTCCGGGGTTATATTTTAGAGCGATCAAATTAGCCTCAAAGACATCAGGTAAATTATCAAAATGGACACAAAGCAGACCTTTCACAGGTGGCGGCAATGGTATTAAATTCAGTTTGATTTCTGTGATAAAAGCCAGGGTGCCTTCAGAGCCGGCAATTAATCTGGAAAAATTAAAAACGTCACCGTTATCATCAAAAGGCTCACAATAAGAAAGCAAATCCAGAGCATAACCTGTATTTCTTCTGTGTATCCGTTGATCCGGATATTCATCCCGAATTTGCTGCCTGTTGTCTTTACTGATCAAAATATCACGAATATTTCGGTATATCTGGCCTTCCAAAGAATCGAGTTTAAGTTTTTCTTCAAAATCTTCAGAACTTAACGGACCAAAGACAGCTTCCGAACCATCGCTCAAAATTGCTCTGACTTCCAGTGTATGATCTCGTGTTGATCCATAGATAAGTGAATGTGCTCCGCAGGAATTATTTCCTACCATCCCTCCTATCATGCAGCGATTTCCCGTGGATGTTTCAGGGCCAAAAAATAATTTGTGTTTTTTTAATAAAAAATTTAACTCATCAAGAACAACGCCGGGCTGAACGCGAACCCATTTTTCTTCTGCGTTTAATTCCACTATATTTCGAAAATACCGGGAAACATCGACCACGATCCCGCCTCCCACAACTTGTCCTGCAAGTGATGTTCCTGCCGTTCGGGGTATCAGGGAGGTGTTATTTGCGGAGGCAAATGCAATAAGCTGTTTTATGTCGTTTTCTGTCTTTGGAAGACATACGGCCTGAGGGACTTCCCGATAGGCTGAAGCATCCGTAGCATATTGTAAGCGTGTATACTCATCAACAAATAAATCACCCTGCAGTGATTCTTTCAGTTCCAAAAGTCTGCTTGTCATTTTATTTTTTTTAGCTGCTTTACAAAAATAGAAAAGACCCTTGAACTTGACCAATAAACAAATGTCATTTTAACAAATATCCTTAACTATTATAATATCAATCTTGACTCTAAAAAAGAAAGCTCCGCATTGAGTGCGGAGCCCGTGTGGATTTAGTTAGACAATCAATACTTTTATGAAGAGTATTGTAACTTCAATGTTTGATGTTATTATTCACATGCCAAATATAATGTTTACAAACTACCATGTAAAGAAATTCTTAATTTTTTTTATTTGATCCATTGGCATTTTCTTTTATTTGCATTTTGGATTGGCCTATCGTGGTAATATTCATAGGATATTGCATGTCTTATTTCATCAGTCCAATATTTCCCAATTCAAAATAATCTTTGTAGTTTTCTGAATGTTCTCCGTATATTTCCACGGATTCTCCTTCTAATGTGTAGGTGCTTTTTTCTCCTTTAATACGGGAAAAATAAACTTCAAAAACTTTATTGTCTTCACTTACTGCTTCAATTTTGGCAAGATTTCTTGCTTTTGGAGCTTTCAGATTTGCATTACAGGCCGGACATTTAAATTCTACTTTTTCCCCCTCGCCTATAACAAATTTTTCATGTTGATCACTTTCAAAATTCCCAATTTCAGGATGTAATAGTATTAAGCCTTTAGTGCCATCATCTTTTTCAGCAGCAAAAATTACGTTATTGCTTACATTTAAATAGGCTTTGCACTGTGGACATTTGTAATCATTCATAATAAAACCTCCTTTTTTTTTACAGCACTAATATAATACTTCAGCAAAGAAAAATCAAGTTTTTTAAGGCTACGCGTGCATCTCCAACAGTGTTTTTGATCTGGAGCACGACTTTTTATATCAACATAGATTTCTGATTATTATCAGGTTACACAAACAATCCATTCAGAAAAAATCGATATTTTCCCTGGTTTTATTTGTAACCTTTATTATTCCTTTTTTTAAATAATGCAGGATAGATTGACTGTGGAGAGAAAACATAATAAACCCCCGACAAAGAAACCAACAATGTGATTAGATAAAATGTAAGGCTCAATGCAATTGCCACATGTACATTGATAGGAAAAATTTGAGATGCATAAAGAAAAGTTAGTTCCCTGGCCCCTGCTCCACCTATTGTGAATGGAATTGCTGCTGCCAGTGATGAAATCAAAAAGACAAACAAATAAAAATAAATACTCTCGTGTTGATGTATTGCTTTCAATATAAAAAACGCACAAATCAATTGTAAAAACTGAACCAAAAAGGAAAGTCCGGTTGCTTGATGAAAGAGTGAACCAAATTCAGGAAAAAACCTCTGTAGTATCCAACGAACTGTAAAATACAAAGGGATCAACAAGAGTATGATTAACCACTGAGGCCCTGGAAAATACTGCTCATCAATAAAGCCAAAGAGTACAATGGCAATAAACACTAGAACCAATAATCCAATGACACGGTCTAAAACTACAGCAGCAATGGATTTTTTAATCTTAGCATCAAAATGTTTTTTTATAAAATATACTTTATAGCCATCGCCTCCAATACCGCCCGGAACAAATATATTATAAAACATACCGAGCATATAAAGTTTAATATTGTTGAGTTGAGACATGACCACATTAATAGCTAAAAAGAAGGAATTTAACCTTATGGCTGCAACCAACTTGGAACCGACAAAAAACAGCACTGCCAGGAAAATATAACTCCAGTTGGCATTCGAATATACGTTGACAACTTCAGAAAAAGAAATTTTTGAAAAAACCAGATAAAGCGCAAGTGCAGACAAGATTACCTTGAGCAATTGCTTCAATCTATTTCTCCATTTCTTCTCCGTTGACAAATACTTTTCGGATTGTATAGGGTTTTTTCTGTTGTGACTCATAATAAACTCTTAAAAGCAATTCTGCTATTACACCTACTGTAATTAACTGGATACCTGCCAAAAGAAGAATGACCCCTAACAGTAGTAATGGTTTTCCCCAGATATCCTGTCCGGCAATTTTTAATAATAATAAATAAATATTCAGGATGACTCCTATAAAAAATAGTACAATACCTATACCCCCAAAAAGATGCATTGGTTTTTGCATGTGACGTTTAAAAAAGACCATCAAAATCAAATCACTTATTACCTTTAAGGTCCTTCCCATACCATATTTTGATTTGCCAAATTTCCTGGCATGATGCCTGACTTCCATTTGGCCTATTCTCGCTCCTTCCAGACTGGCCAGAACAGGAATAAACCGGTGCAGTTCTCCATATAGCCCTAAATTTTTAGCAATTTTACTTTTGAAGATCTTCAATGTGCAGCCGTAATCCTCTATCTTAACATTCGTACTCCGTCGAATGATCATATTAGCAATCCGGCTAGGTAATTTTCGAAAGAATATGCCATCCTGACGGTTTTTACGTATGCCGGAAACCAAATCAAGGTTTTCTTCTTTCAGTTTATCTAACATTTGAGGAATATCAGCTGAATCATTTTGCAGATCACCATCCATCGTGATAATATACTCCCCTGTTGCAACATCAATGCCCGCAGCCATAGCAGAACTTTGCCCGAAATTCTTCATCAGCTCCACAAGTTTCAAATCCTTACCCTGAATTTCTTTTATCTCTTCCAGGGTCCCGTCAGTAGATCCATCATCAACAAAAATCAATTCGTAATTGTAGCTTGACAAATCTTTCCGGATTTTTTCGGTCAAAGGACGGATATTTCCCTTTTCATTATAAACTATTACTACAATTGATAATTTTTCCATCCCTACAATTTTTGCTATGTCAAATGTACAAAGAAATAATTTCCTCGAGTTCGTTAATAATTATATTATTTTTAAATCATGTAAACAATAATATCTTTATCCTGTATTAGACTATGTATAAGAAAAATGAAATTTCTTTGTTATTTAATTAACAATATTTAAAAATTTAACAATTAGTGTGTATATTCGCCGTTTAAGAATTATTCAACGAATGTAAAATTACAAATACTATCTATAATGGAACAAAAAAATTTAGAACAGTTCATCGACCGGATTGAACTTTTTAAAGCCATGACGCGTGAAGAAAAGCAAATGGTAATCGATCACATGCAAAAGTATACTGTAAAAAAGGGAGAAACACTTTTTGAACAGAATACGAAACGTGAATATATTTATTTGATTTATGACGGAGAAGTAGAATTGGTTCAGAAATCTTCGCTAGGCAAAGAAAACCGCTTAACAGCCTTTGGGCGTTTAGATTTTTTGGGCGAAGGTTCGCTTAGTGATGACGCACCGCATTCTACAACAGCCAGAGCTTTAAAGGATACTATTGTTTTTACGATCCACAGGGATTTTTTCAAAGCCAACGGCGAAATATCGCTAAAAATATTTTCCAATGTGGCCCGCGTTATTTCCCGCAGGATGCGCCACTCAAACGAAAGAGCATTACATGTAGCCGCGCAGTATGAATCCGGAAGAACACGAACCGAACATGATCTTTTAGGGTACCGCGAAGTGCCTGCTGAATATTTTTATGGTATTCAGACACTGCGGGGTATGGAAAACTTTAATATTACCGGTGTTACGATAAACTTCTTCCCCGACCTGATTGAAGGATTAGCTGTAGTGAAAATGGCAGCAGCCACGGCAAATTATGAGCTCGGACTCCTCTCGCCTTCCCTGCGGGATGCTATCGTCAGGGCTTGCAATGAAATCCGCAACGGCAAATATCATAACCATTTTGCGGTAGACATGATTCAGGGAGGTGCCGGAACATCGACTAATATGAATGCTAATGAAGTTATTGCCAACCGGGCACTGGAAATCCTGGGTTATGAAAAAGGCGATTATGAGCACTGCCATCCCAATAATCATGTAAACCTTTCGCAATCTACAAATGACGCATATCCCACAGCCATAAAACTGGCACTGTATAAAAGCAATAAAAAGCTTGTTCAGGTGCTGGAGAAACTCATCGAATCGTTCCATTATAAAGGGAAAGAATTCGCCCATGTTATTAAAATGGGCCGTACGCAGTTGCAAGATGCTGTTCCTATGACACTGGGACAATCCTTTGAAGCTTTTGCTGACACGCTGCAGGAAGAGATCGAGAGACTAAGACAAAATGCAGAATTGTTCCTGGAAGTTAACATGGGAGCTACTGCCATTGGCACAGGGATCAACTCAGACCCTGAATACGCCAACATTGTCATCAAACATCTTAAAGATATCACAGGATACGATGTGAATAATGCGCATAACCTGGTAGAGGCTACTTCGGATACCGGTGACTTTGTGATGTATTCCTCAGCATTAAAACGTTTAGCTGTGAAACTATCCAAGATATCCAATGATTTAAGGCTTATGTCTTCCGGCCCGCGAACCGGATTCAATGAAATCAACCTGCCTGCTATGCAGCCCGGATCGTCAATTATGCCGGGGAAAGTGAATCCGGTTATTCCGGAAGTTGTCAACCAAATTGCTTTCAAAGTAATCGGCAACGACACTACAGTGACTATGGCAGCCGAAGCAGGACAGCTTGAATTAAACGTGATGGAACCGGTTATTGTGCAAAGCTTGTTTGAATCAATAGAAATGCTGAAAAATGGCATGACAACGCTTAATCACAGATGTATCAAAGATATTACAGCTAACGAAAAGAATTGCACACAACAGGTACATAACAGTATTGGACTTGTAACTGCGTTGAATCCAATCCTTGGCTATGAGGCTTCAAGTAAAGTGGCTCAGGAAGCACTCCGGGATAACAAAAGTGTTTATGAATTAGTGCTGAAGCACAATCTCTTATCTAAAGATGAACTGGATAATATCTTAAAACCGGAAAATATGATCAAACCACGTAAGTTCCCGCCCAAAAAGTAATAAATGAATAAGGCGGATTAGTATAAAAGCACAAAAGCATAGCTTAGCTAAACTATGCTTTTGTGTTTTTTTATGCCCGTTCCTTTACAGCCAGTATTTCAAAGAACCCGGACATTATAGACAGACACTAACGATTTTCCTGGTTTGTATTCATCACAAAAGCATTTTGATTAAGCTCATGAACTGATATATTTTGTTCTTTTCCAAAGGTTTTCCATTTTTGAATATTCCAGGGCGGAACCTTGCCTGTAAGAAGAATATTTTGTGGAAAGGGATCTGAATGAACTTGCTTTGGCAATGCTTTATGGTGATGGACGACAAGATAATTCACAGGATATTCCAGCGCCTTATCTGCTTTATCAAGGATATAAAACAACTTATCATTCCAGACTAATGCACCTTTATCAAATCTTAAATAATCGCGTTTTAAATGAGAAATTTCATTAATAACAAATATTTCAGGCTTTTTCAGCCCTTTGCTAACCCAATATTCCTGCATATTATAAGCTGCAAATTGCTTGTCTTTTTTTATCGTTGTATCTATTAAAACAACATGCTCATTACTATTGACAGCTTCTATTGCCAATCCCCGTCCGGCATCATAAAAAACCAGCTCCTGCTGTATTATATTTTGAGTACTTTTATCAAATGCCATAAGTGATAAAATAAATGCAAAGCCAAAAGCTGTTATGAGTGCTCTTCTGTTGGCCATTGAAAACCAAACAAATAATAATATAAAGATCAAATAAATAACAATTACCTGCTCAGGATTTAAGCCCAAAAAGTTTAAAGAAGCCGAAGGCAATGCTTCAATGACAAAAACTGATTTTTTCAAAAACCACAATAAGCCATAAAGAACTTTACCGAAAACAAATGCCAGCGGCTGAACCGGAACAGTTATAAAAAACAGAAACCCCGTATAAATGATAAAGCTGGACAAGGGAATAACGATCAGGTTTGTAATTAAGAAATAGACCGGAAAAATATGAAAATAATAAATAGCTAAAGGAAAAGTTCCCATTTGTGCAGCTATTGAAACCGTAGTGATCCCCCATATATTATCCAAAATTTTATTTCGTGGAAACCAAAGTTTATAAAGCAAAGGCTGAAAAGAGACAATCGCTAATACGGCCAGGTATGATAACTGAAAGCCTATTTGTGTAATTATCAAAGGATTAATAATAAGCAACAAAAAAGCGGAGGCGCTCAGGGAATTATAAACGCTGGTAGGTCGTTTTATAGCTCTTCCGATAATTACAAACGAAACCATGGTGGAAGCACGCAAAACAGAAGGCTCTAAGCCTGTCAGCGCAGCATAAAACCAAATCATCAAAATAAGGACAACCGCTTTAATCCAGGGGCCTTTTTTTCGTTTGTTTAAAAACCGCAGCAACTGGTCGAGGATAAGAAAAATCACGCCCACATGTAACCCGGAGACACAAAGAATATGCATGGCCCCTGCTGTGGAAAATCCCGACCGCAGGCGGGGATCCATAGTGTTGTCTTTGCCCAGCAGAATAGCTGAGGCTAAACTAAATTCATCACCGGAAAATCCATGGGCTTTCAGGTTTTGGAGTAAGTTTTCCCTCAGTCGAAATATAAAACCTCGCAGATCAGCATTCTCGTAACCATGGATTACTTCAAGATAATCTGCCTGAACATAAGCATGATGCGTAATCCCGTTGCGTTCCAAATACTGCCGGTAATTGAATTGTTCAGGATTTGTAGGTAATGACGGACGTTGCCAGTGGGCATGAACAATCAAACGGTTGCCGTAATCTATTTTCTTTATTAGGCTACTGTCTTTTTCAATGTAAAGATTCGTCTTTTCCGGATCAATGGTAAAGCTATCCGTACCTAATACTTCCACGACAACCATATAGGAGTTTTCCTTTTCTTCCGGTATCGAACGTGTTTCTACAAGCCAATTGTGTTTTTGATCATATTGCAATAAAGGAGAATCGCTTATGGCCTTATCCTGAATGTTAACAAGGGTATAACCCACAAAAAAGAGAAGACTCATAGCAAAAGTGCCGAAAACCCAACGAAGAGAATACTGATTTAAGGATGTACTGCCCAATAAAAAGAAGAGTAAAATAAGGGAAATAATTGCACTAACATGAGCATCTATGGGGATTAGCTCATGAATACCGGCAATTATTCCTGCAATAAACGGAATTAACAGCTTGAACAGCGGAAACCGGTTCCATATATTTCGCTTATAGGCAACCACATATTAAAAATAACGTAACTAATCAGTATCAAAAATAAAGAAATTTTCTGTTCTTAACAACTATTCTACGTTGGAGTGAATAACTTTTTGTTTTCCTGGTTTTTTACTCTTCTGAGAGTACGTTATTTGAAAAATAATCTGAAGTAGTGAAAT
>JAIPBW010000012.1 GCA_021738505.1 Bacteroidales bacterium
AAGGGAACTAGTCATTCATTATGGTGAAAGATATCAGCAATACATATAACACAGCAGCATGCATCGCCCTCCAGCCTAAGGCTTCCGGGCGATGCATGCTCAGCAAGGAAGTTGACACAGTTTTTTGAACAATCCCTTTGATAAATATGAACACATCATCGCCATGCTCATTAACATGCAGTCAAACCCGGAAAATTGGAACCTTAAAAGAAAGTAACCGCACTTTCAATAGCAATCGGAACATACCCCCGTACATTCGTACTCTCGTACCCTCGTACCTTCGTACCTTCGTCCAATATAAACAACCCCAACAAATTCTACAGATAAAAAAATTATGGCTCACAACTCACAACTCACAACTCATTACTCACAACTCACTACTCACTACTCAAAACCCACAACTCATCGCTCCCTCCTCCTCACTCTCCTTCTCCTCCCGGCAGTTCTTTTCGGGCAGTTGAACAAGCTTCAGTATGAGGTTGAGGCGGGCGGGCTATATACTACGGGAGAAGAGAAAGCATTTTGGCTGCTAAGCAACAATGACGGCCGCTTTCGCCCCGGATGGAGTTCCGGATTTGCGGAGCTTAAGCTTGGCACCAAAGATTATCAAAACCGCAATCTGTTTTATGATGCGGGAGCGAAAGAAGATACGACTCGTGCATTTCACCTGGACTATGGACTGAACATCATCAATACCTACAACGGAAGTAATGACTTTCAACTTTTGGAATACTTTGCCGAGGTTTCCTGGAAGGGCTTTCATCTCACTGCCGGGCCGCAAAAGAAAAGCTTCGGTGTTCAATACGATCCGCTTTCCTCGGGTGGCTTTCTCTACAGCCGGAACGCCAGACCTATTCCCGAAATCGCTGTTTCTTTGGATTATATATCCATTCCTTACACCTTCGGTTTACTGGAGATAAAAGGGTATCTTTCCCATGGTTGGTTTGAAAAAGACCGCCATATCGAGCGACCGTATTATCATCATAAAAATCTGTATGGCCGCTTAGGCCAAAAAAAATGGCCGGTATTTATTGAGTACGGCTTTCATCATTTTGCACAGTGGGGCGGCATTTCACCGGATAAAGGAAACCTGTTCCGGGACTGGGAAGATGTGTATACCATGTTCATTGCCACCAGCGGCGAGACGTTTGAAACCATCAATGCCTACGGCAACCATCTGGGCTCCCAAAATCTTAAGATCACATATCAGGCGAAAGATTTTTCCGTTGAAGCTTTCTGGCAAACGATCTTTGAAGATGGCTCCGGAAAAAGAATGAAAAATATTAAGGACGGACTCTGGGGTATTAATTTCCACAGAAACAAAGAAAATGCGTTCATCCAAAATGTCACCTGGGAGTTTATGCACACCCTGCATCAAAGCGGACGCTACCACATGATCGACAGCGTTATAAAAGGGGGAAACGATAACTATTTCAACAACGGACTTACATACAACAGCGGCTGGACCTATCACGGGTATATTATTGGTACGCCCTTTATCACTTCGCCCAACCTTTTACCTACGAACCAGGGAACAAGAAACAACCGTGTAATCATGCACCATGTAGGTCTGAATGGTCATATCACAGAAGACCTCTCCTATCGAACGCTATTTTCTTTTTCAAAAAATTACGGCACTTATGCCAATCCTTTAGAGCCTGTAAGACGTCAGTTTTCTTTTCTTTTTCAAACAGAATATACCTTATCGAAAGGCTGGCATATAAATGCCGCTGTTGCCAGTGATCATGGCGATCTCTTTAAGTCAAAATGGTCGGCTATGGTTTCTATTGCAAAAACCGGAATGTTCAGGTAAATTCCTCTGGTTTCTGATCTACACTGCTTTAAAATTTCACAGACAAATCACCAGCCAAATTCACAGACATTCTGTTAATTTGGCTGTTTTTTATGAACCAAGTGAATGGACGGTTTGTTATTAGCTATGATAAGCCCGTTTGAAAAAATTTTCATACGTGATAGCCTTAAACACACGAGAAAATGATTAAATGGGCTGGGCGATTTGGATAATGCAAAGAAAACAATGTCATTAATTGTCATTAGTTGTCATTGATGGTCATTGGTTGTCATTATGGTCATTTATGGTTATTATTTATACTTCTGTGTTCGGCAGCTGTCAAATATAACCATCTCAGAAAGCCCTGAAGTAAATGACTTAGAATATAGTAAAGCAAAATGACGCGCGAAGCGCAAATGACCTTGGTGAAACAGAAAAAGGTTTCACAAGTTAAATTAAAATGACATCTGTCGCAAGACGGATAAATGACGCGAAGCAAATGACAGTAAGAGATAAAAGCAAGAAAACATAATAATGATATTATCAATATTTTGAAAAATTTAACCATCTGAATTCACAGATAATAACTTATGGATAATCATTCTTATATAAACAATGCTGATCCGGCATGGATTGAGCAACAATATCAGCGCTATCTGCAGGATCCTGAGTCGGTAGAAAAAAGCTGGCAGCATTTTTTCCGGGGCTTTGAGTTTGCACAGAAGGAATACCCTGTCAGTCAGGGGGAACTTGAGATACCCTCGGAGTTTAAGGTTATGAACCTGATCTCGGACTACCGTTCCCGCGGTCACCTGTTCACCAAAACCAATCCTGTGCGAAGCCGCCGCCAATACAGTCCTGATCTGGACTTTCATAATTTCGATCTTAACGATGAAGACCTGGAAAAGCAGTTTCAGGCCGGCGCGGAACTCGGCATTGGCAAGGCCCGTTTAAAAGATATTATTCAATATCTGGAAGACACCTATTGCCAGTCCATTGGATCGGAATATATGTTCATCAGGAAAAATGAGATCACTCAATGGCTGCGACAGAAGATCGAGTCGAACCGCAATCAGCCGGATTTTTCCACGGAGGAAAAGAAACGCATTTTAGACAAGCTGAGCAAAGCCGTATTTTTTGAAAAATTCATCCACAAAAAGTTTCCCGGGCAAAAACGTTTTTCCCTGGAAGGAGCTGAATCGCTGATCCCTGCCTTGGATGCCGTTATTGAGCATGGTGCCGAGCTGGGCAATCGGGAGTATGTGATAGGCATGGCGCACCGCGGCCGGCTGAATGTTTTAACAAATATCTTAAAGAAATCTTATCAGGAAGTATTTACCGAATTCGAAGGCAAGGAATATGACGAAGCGGCTTTGTTGGGAGATGTCAAGTATCACCTGGGATATACTTCTGAGCGGAACACAGAAAAAGGACAGTCTGTTAAACTCACCCTTGCTCCTAACCCGTCGCACCTGGAATCTGTAGACCCGGTAGTGCAGGGTATTGTGCGGGCCCGCATTGATCATTTGTATCAGGGAGACAGCAGTAAAATCACGCCTATCCTTATCCATGGAGACGCATCCATCTCCGGTCAGGGTATTATTTATGAAATAGCTCAGATGTCAGAGCTTCAGGGCTATTCCACAGGAGGAACGATACATCTGGTGATCAACAATCAATTGGGATTCACAACCAACTACCTGGACGGAAGGTCCAGCACCTATTCCACGGATGTGGCCAAAATCACCCAGTCACCCGTATTTCACGTTAACGGCGATGATGTGGAAGCTGTTACTCATACGATCAAACTGGCCATGGAATTCCGTGAGAAGTTCGGAAAAGACGTCTTTGTTGATCTGCTGTGCTACCGGAAATACGGTCATAATGAAAGCGATGAACCTCGCTTTACGCAACCTATACTTTACAAGACCATCGCCAAACACCCCGACCCTTACCAGATATATAAGGAACATTTATCCGGACAAAATCTGATCAATGAATCGGATGTTAAATCGTTGGAAGACTCCTTTAAAGACAAGCTGGAGGAAAACCTTGAAAAGTCAAAAGAAATAGAAAAGGCTCATATCAGTTCATTTCTGGAAAAGACCTGGTCGGATATCCGCCGGGCAGAGCCCAAAGACTTTCAGCAGTCCCCGGATACGGGGGTAAAACAGGAAGTACTTAAAGACATTGCAACAAAGATCAGTGATGTTCCGGAAGATAAAAAACTCTTCCGCAAAATCGTCAAGCTGCAAGAAGAACGCCGCAAAATGGTAGAAGAAAAAGATGCTATTGACTGGGGAATGGCTGAGTTATTGGCGTATGGTTCCTTACTCAGGGAAAACATTCCCATACGACTCAGCGGTCAGGATACGGAGCGGGGCACCTTTTCGCACCGCCATGCGGTTATGAAAGTAGAAAATTCGGAGGAAAAACATATCCCGTTGAACCATCTTGATTCCGGTCAGGCACCTTTTGAAATTTACAATTCGCCCCTGTCGGAATACGGCGTTTTGGGATTCGAATATGGATATTCGCTTACTTCACCTCATACGCTTACCATCTGGGAGGCGCAATTCGGCGACTTTAACAATGGCGGTCAGGTAATCATCGACCAGTTTATCACCAGCGCCGAAGAGAAATGGAATGTAATGAATGATCTGGTGTTGTTGCTGCCTCACGGCTATGAAGGCCAGGGGCCGGAGCACTCTTCCGCTCGCATGGAGCGTTTTTTGAGTATGGCAGCGGAAAACAACATACAGATTGCCAATATCACTACTCCGGCCAACTTTTTCCATATCCTACGACGTCAATTAAAACGGGATTTTCGTAAGCCCCTGGTTATCTTTACACCCAAGAGCTTACTGCGGCATCCCCAGGTCGTTTCCCCTTTAAAAGACTTCACCAGCGGAGGTTTCAGGGAGGTTATTGACGATCCGCAGACAGAGCCGGAAAAAGTTAAAAAAGTCGTGCTTGTATCCGGGAAGCTGTATTATGAGCTTATGGATCACAAAAAGGAAAAGCAAGCCGAAGACACGGCCATTGTGCGTCTGGAACAAATCTATCCTTTGCCATATAACCAACTGGCGGAGATCATTCATAAATATAAAAATGCCAAAGACTGGATCTGGGCACAGGAAGAACCCGGTAATATGGGAGCCTGGCAGTTTATCCGGCGGAACTTTACCGACGTAAAACTGCGGCCTGTGACACGGCCTGACAGTGGAAGTCCGGCCACAGGATCATCAAAGTTTCACAAAATCAGACAGGAAAAAATTATTACGAAAGTATTTGGAGAATGCGATTGCGACCGCGTGAACAAAGAATGCAGGATGATCTGCGCTCAGCGGGAAGAACTCATAGAAATGGAAAAAAGAGGAGAAATTTAATTCAGAAATATAACTAAGTAATCATGATAGAAGTTAAAGTGCCCAGCCCGGGCGAAAGCATAACACAAGTACAACTAGCCAGTTGGCTTGTAAAAGACGGCGCTTATGTTGAAAAAGATGACGAAGTTGCAGAAATTGACTCGGATAAAGCAACGCTGAGTATCAGCGCTGAAGAATCCGGAAAGATAGAACTTATTGCCGGTGAAGGTGATACGCTAGAGGTCGGTGCTGTAGTGGCCAAAATCGACACCGAGGCCGAAGCACCCAAAAAAGAAGAAAAAGCTCCCGAAAAAAACGCCCCGGCTCAACCACAAGAAAAAGAAGAAGAAGCTACTGATGCGGAGAAAAGTAAAAACACTGCAAAATCCGAAGAACCAGGTCAAACAAAGCCAAAGGAAGACAGCAAACAAGAACCGACGGAAAAAGACACCCAAACTGAGGATCATTCTTCCGGTCTTCACGTTCAAATAACGCCCCTGGCTCAGCAAATCCTTCAGGAGAAAGGAATTGATGAGAATGAACTTAAAGACTCCATCAAATCCATGCGAATAAGCCGGTCAGAATTAGAATCGGCTATCGAACACACCGGTTCTGCGGCTCAACAACCTAAAACCGCTCAAACCAGTTTATGGAACGGTGAAAGGGAAACCAAACGGGAAAAGATGAGCACTTTGCGCCAGAAAATAACTGAGCGTCTGGTATCCGTCAAAAACGAAACAGCCATGTTAACCACGTTTAACGAGGTCAACATGGAGCCTGTGATGCAGTTGCGTAAAAAATATAAAGAAGAATTTGTGGAAAAATACGGACTTAAACCCGGGCTAATGTCGTTTTTCACAATGGCTTCCGCTCAGGCTTTGCAGCATTTTCCGTATATTAATGCTCAATTGGACGGGGAAGAAATTATCTATCATCAGTATGCCGATATTGGCATCGCAGTGAGCGCTCCCAAAGGACTTATGGTACCTGTGCTGCGTGATGCTCAGGATATGAGCCTGGCAGAAATCGAAGGACAGATAAAAGAAAAAGCCGGGAAAGCCAGAAAAGGAAAGTTGTCGCTTGACGAAATGAGCGGAGGTACTTTCACCATTACGAACGGTGGTGTTTTCGGGTCTATGTTGTCCACACCGATCATCAATCCGCCACAAAGCGCCATTTTGGGAATGCACAATATACAAGAGCGTCCGGTTGCTGTCGATGGCAAAGTAGAGATCAAACCTATGATGTATATTGCTTTAAGCTACGATCACCGAATTGTAGACGGGAAAGACTCGGTATCGTTTTTGGTAAAAATCAAGGAATTGCTTGAAAACCCTGTGAACATGCTTTTTAACGGAACGGATCCTGAAAAAGCTTTAATGGGATTATAATATAAGAAATCATAGACATAAAAAAACCCGGAGTTGATCCGGGTTTTTTTATGTTATAATCTGTTTTATAACTCTTTGTGACAGAACCACCAATCAAAGCAATCTTTGTTGTTGCGACGTTTTTCTGCTTCTTTTTCAGTAGCAGCCGGCGGAATAATCACGCGGTCTTTAAGGATTTCGTTATTTGGCCAGTTTTCCGGTAAGGCCACTTTATTTTCTTCATGCACCTGCAATGCTTTTAATGCACGCAATACTTCATCGACCTGACGTCCGATTTCCTGTGGATAATAAATGGATAAACGGATTTTTCCTTCCGGATCAATAATAAATACCGCGCGAACCGTATTGGTACCTTTTTCCGGAGCAATCATACCCATTTTCTTGGATACGAGACCCATTTCATCAGCAATGATGGGAAATGGAATTTCCACATCCAATTTTTCTTTGATCCATTCGGTCCATTTGATATGCGAAAATACCTGGTCAACGGAGAGACCCAGCAATTCAGCATTTAAATCATCAAACTGCTTTTTGCGGTTAGCAAAAGCTACAAATTCGGTTGTACAAACAGGAGTAAAGTCTCCCGGGTGACTGAACAAGATTAACCATTTTCCCTTGTAATCTTCAGGTAAATTCTTGGGTCCGTGTGTGGTATTCACCTTCATTTCGGGAAATTTGTCTCCTAATAAGGGCATTCCTTGATTTTCTTCCATAGTATAATAAATTTTAAATGTTAATAATTTCGTAATATAGAGAAACAGCAAAAAATTTAAAATGTTCACTAAAAATTTACAAGCCAAAACAACAACTAACATACTGAATACCAAAACACAATAATGCTTTTACCTGCCCCATAACTATCATTACATGCTGATATAACTTAAGTCATAAAAATTATCCGGGAATAACTTGTTGACTTATTGATATTTTTATTAATTTTGATATTAAAGAAGAACCTACTATGGACGAAAAATTATACAACCTCGACTCTTTATATAAACTCCTTAATCAGGACGCTGAAGAAGTACAGGAGATGGTACACATGTTTATAGAAATAGCTCCTGCCACGCTTTCAGAAATGGAAGAAGCTTATGATGAAGAAAACTTTGAAGAATTAGGTAAACTTGCCCATAAGTTTAAAGGCAATCTTCGACTGTTGAATATCCATTCCCTTGAAGATACGATACTCAATCTGGAAAAATACAGCAAGGAAAACCGTAATCTGGACGAGATCAAGAGATTAATGGATAAACTCGAAACCACCCTGCCAAAAGTCATTGAGCAATTAAAAGCCAATGAACTTCAAAATGCAGAAAGGTCAAAATAATTATTTGGTCTTTGCGTCTCGTTAGTGCGAGTTGGCGGGCCGATGGTACGAAAGTACGATGGTACGAAGAAAGCGGCGAGTAGTGAGTTGTGAGTAGTGAGTAAAAAGAAAATAATAGTTTTTTAAAGAGAGAGGAATGGCTCAAATTAGTAGCTTCAAAGACTTAATTGTCTTCCAGAAGGCGTACAAGCTTTCTATGGAAATTTTCGAGTTTACAAAAACCTTTCCCAAGGAGGAAAAATACGCCCTGACGGATCAGATAAGACGATCCTCACGTTCAATCTGTGCAAACATTGCTGAATCCTGGGCAAAAAAGCATTACATCAAAGCTTTTGTAAACAAACTGACGGATTCACTTGGTGAAGAATATGAGACCGAAACCTGGCTTGATTATGCAAAAGACTGTAAATATATTGACTCTAAAATACATCAACGACTTATGAGGGAATATGACGAAGTACGAAAAATGCTCATTTCCATGATAAACAATCCCAACAAATTCTACAGATAAAAAAATTATGACTCACAACTCATTACTCACAACTCATCTCTCTCTTCTCACTTACATTCGTACTCTCGTACTTTCGTACATTCGTACTCTCGTACCTTCGTACTTCCGCCCAATATAAACAACCCCAACAAACTCCACAGATAAAAAAATTATGGCTCACAACTCACCTCTCACAACTCACTTACTTTCGCACCCTCGCATCATCGTTATATCACACAACTCCTTTCTATAAAATACAACCTGGTTTAAAATATTTCCTATATTTGTACCATGAGTACGAGAAATGCATCAAAATTAAACCAATTGCTACAATCTTTACCCCAAGGTATTGTATTGCTGGCTTCCTGGCTTGTTGATCAGGGATATTCCCATGATCTTCAACAAAAATACTTACGAAGCCAGTGGTTAACACCTATAGGACGAGGGGCATACAAAAGAACGGGCGACGACATCAACATATTTGGTGCATTGTATGCATTGCAGAAACAGGCAAATAAACCTATCCACCCAGGAGGTCCTTCAGCCTTGTACCTGCAGGGTTACGCACACTATATTGCAATGGAACACCAGCCGTTAATACTTTTTGCACCACAAGCAGCCAAATTGCCTGTATGGTTTACAAAGCATTGGTCCGGGGAATATACATTCCGGCGCTCTAAGATACTTCCCGGGAGCCAGGCGCAGACCGTTTATGATACTGGTAATTTCCAAATCCATATATCCTCAGTTTCCCGGGCTATGATAGAGTGCCTGGAAATGACGCCAGACCATTTCGACCTCGAAGAAGCCTGGCTCATTATGGAAGGCCTAAATGCCTTGCCACCCAAGCAGGTTCAACACTTGCTTGAGCAATGCAGCTCAATAAAAACCAAACGGCTATTTCTTTACTTTGCAGAAAAGGCAGGACATACATGGTTTAAATATCTGGATATTTCAAGAATAAAGCTTGGCTCAGGTAAGCGCAGTATTGTAAAAAATGGTGTGTTAAATTCAAAATATCTAATAACCCTCCCTAAAAACCTTGCGTAATGGATGATCAATACACCAGGCAAGTTGCTTTGTTATTGAGGATTATTCCGGAACTGAATAACATACCTGAATTTGCCATGCATGGAGGTACGGCAATCAATTTATTTCATCATGACATGCCACGCCTCTCTGTTGATATTGATCTGACATACATCCCTTTTGATGGCCGTGAGAAAGACTTACAAAACATTGGTTTGTTACTGGAAAAACTTTCAGACAAACTAAGAAAAACCATACCAAATATTCAGATAAATGCAGGGCCTCATTACGATACAGAAATGAAACTGTTCTGCAGACACAAAACTGTAGAAGTAAAGATTGAAGTAAATACTATCAACCGGGGGGTGTTGAAAGCAACAGAACAATATACACTCTGCACTGCTGCTCAGGAACATTTTAATATGTTTTGTGAAATGACGATCGTCCCGGAAGCACAATTGTTCGGAGGTAAAATGGTGGCAGCATTAGACCGTCAACATCCACGGGATTTATTTGATACGAAAAAAAAGTTCGACAAAACGAGTTTGACACCCGAATTGATGGAAGGCTTCTTATTTTGTCTTTGCAGTAGCAAACGGCCCTTTATTGAGATACTGAAACCAAATTTTTTGAATCATGAAAGCGCCCTAAAGAATCAATTTTTAGGTATGTCAGCAGAACCATTTACTTATACTATGTTTAAGCATGAAAGAAAACGACTTATTGCTTCGATTCATAACAATTTAATATCACACCAAAAGCAAATGCTAATAAGTTTTGCTGAAGGACAACCGGATTGGCTCTATAAAGACTGGAGCAAGTATCCCGGTATTGCATGGAAATTAAAGAATATTAACAACCTTAAACATAAAAACCCTCAAAAATTTAAGAATCAAATTAAACAGTTGAAAGAATTATTCTATTGATCAACGGTTAAAGATAAAAGAAGGATTGATTAGTGCGAAGGTGCGAGGTGGCGTGCCGATAGTACGAAGATGCGAGGAAAGCAGTGAGTAGTGAGTCGATAGTACGAAAGTACGATAGTATGATAGTACGATGGTGCGATGGTGCGAGGAAAGCGGTGAGTAGTGAGTTGTGAGTCGATAGTGCGATAGTACGAAGGTGCGATGGTACGAAAATAGAAGAAGTTGAAAAAAAATGCCAGCGACTATTCGCCGGGAGATCCCTCTCCCGATAGCTATCGGGACATTTTTTTCCGTTTCACTCCAAAAAACTCCATCGGGATGCAGCGTTGGTCCGGACCTGTCAGCGTCCGACCGAAGAGAGGTCCTGACAGGTCTTTTGTTTTTATGATTAGTTTTCGAAGGTGCGAGTTGGCGAGTTGGCGTTAGGGCGAACTGGCGAGGTGATTTATCGATAGTGGACTGGGCGGCCCGATAGCTGTCGGGATATTACAAACATCCACTAATAAGCTCGTTCATTTTTTCCTTCGATATAATTAATAAAGGATTTGTTTACGACGCGGTTTCCGCCGGGAGTAGGATAATCTCCAGTAAAGTACCAGTCCCCGCTATTATAAAGTAGTGCATCGTGTAATGTCTCAATCCCCTGGTAGATAACCTGCACCTCAGCTTTAATATTGGCCGGTGTCAATAACTCGGCAATTTTTTCCGATATCTGTTCCGGAGTAAACGGATCATAAATTTCTTTTACATGATTGATAACTTCTTCTTTAGGGGCATTTTCCTGGCTTTTACATTTGCGGTATACTTCATGTAGCACATGATGCATATTTTTTTCTTTCAGAAGAGCAATAGCTGCCCGGAAAGCAACAAAATCGGAAAGTTTAGCCATATCAATACCATAACAATCCGGATATCTTATCTGCGGTGCAGAAGAAGCTACTACAATCCGCTGGGGTCCAAGACGGTCTAAAATTCGCAGGATACTTTGCTTAAGGGTAGTTCCACGGACAATCGAGTCATCAAGGACAACCAGTATATCATCTTGTTTTACAACGCCATAAGTAACATCATACACATGGGCCACCAGATCATCTCTTTGATTATCCTGAGTGATAAACGTTCGCATTTTCGCATCTTTCACAGCCACTTGCTCTACTCTGGGCCGTAAAGCCATTATCTTCTTTAGTTCCTTTTCATCGGCGTTATTCTCAAGACCTTTTATTTTCTCCACTTTCACTTTATCGCAGAAATTATTCATGGCTTCCACGAGCCCGTTGAAGGCCACACTTGCCGTATTCGGAATATAAGAAAACACTGTGTTCTCCAGATCATGGTTAATCGTCTTCAATATGGGTTCCGCTAAGGCTTTCCCTAAATTTTTTCGTTCCTGATAGATCTCATTATCTGTTCCCCGGGAGAAATAAATCCGTTCAAAAGAACAGGCTTTCCTTTCCGTAGGCTTCTGAAACGGCTCATAAATAACATCTCCGTTGCGTTTCACAATCAAAATATAGCCGGGTTCAATTTCTTTAACGCGCTCAGCAGGCACATTAAAAGCCGTTTGAATGACAGGGCGCTCGGAAGTAGCCACGACAATTTCATCATCCTGGTAATAATAAGCAGGGCGTATCCCTGCAGGATCGCGCATAACAAAAGAGTCGCCATGGCCTATCATACCGGAGATCGTATAACCGCCATCCCAATATTTCGCAGACCGGGTGATAAGCTTCAAAACATCCAGCTCACTTGCTATTAATCCTGAAATCTCTTTTTTGCTATAGCCTTGTTCTTTATATTTTTTGTAAAGCTCTTCATTCTCTCTGTCAAGGAAATGGCCGATTTTTTCCATCACCGTAACCGTATCTGTCGTTTCTATCGGATGTTGTCCTATACTGACGAGATTATCAAAAAGTTCGTTTACATTGGTCAGGTTGAAATTCCCGGATAACACCAAATTACGGGTCATCCAGTTATTATGACGGATAAATGGATGCACATTATTAATATCGTTCTTGCCAAACGTTCCGTAGCGCAGGTGTCCCATTAAGACTTCCCCTGTATAAGCTACATTTTGTTTCAGCCATTCAATATCGCGTAAACGCGCGGAATTCCCCTGTGTCTTCTCATCAATCTCCTGATAAATACTACCGAAGATATCTTTGATCGGGTTAGCATCATTGGAACGGTAGCGGTCGATATATCTTTTGCCCGGTTCAAGACCAAGCTTAAGACTTGCTATCCCTGCTCCGTCCTGTCCACGGTTGTGCTGCTTTTCCATAAGCAGGTACATCTTATTCAAACCATAAGTGCTCGTACCGTACTTAGACAGATAATATTCCTGAGGCCGCAGCAATCGCAAAAAAGCTATGCCGCATTCGTGTTTAATTGCATCACTCATAACGAACTTTCTTTAAATTGCAAAAATAGTCTTTTTTCATTTCTTTTCAGAACGAACAACATACTGACTACCCTGTTTAGAAATATTTTGTAAAGATACCGTAATTGACATTGTTCATGCATTAATTGCAGGCTAAAAGTCGCAAAGCAAAATAAAATAATGACATTGCCACTATTTTGAAAAATTAAACATAGCAAGTGAATGCAATCGTAAAATACAAATAACTTTAGTTTTTCCTGTATATTTGAATCCCTGTTTGAAAAAACAAACAGATATAACTTTTTATTTTTGATAAAAATGCAGGCTTTTTAAATCTGTTAAAATGAGTAATAAGATGAAGAAAATCGCTCTCCACTGGCAAATTCTGATCGCCCTTGTTCTGGCAATCCTTTATGGGATGTATTTCAACACATCATACACCATCAACCAGACAAAACTGGATAAGATGGAAAAAGCCGGAAAAGACAGTGTTTTGATCAGCAACCTGAGCTCATTCAAAGGAGAAACATGGGATACAAAAACTGCTTTGATCAAAGATATAAAGCCAGAATTTGGAGCTGAGTACTTTCGTCAACACAGGAAAGACATTATCGAAGCTGCATATGACAATGAAGCCGTATCGTACATAAGCTGGATGGGAGATTTGTTTTTGCGCGCCCTAAAGATGCTGATCATTCCATTGATCTTAAGTTCTATTGTCTCCGGGGTGGCAAATATCGGCAGCGGTGATAATCTGGGACGACTCGGGCTCAAAACCATCGGTTATTATCTGATGACAAGCACATTCGCCATTGTCACCGGACTTTTGCTGGTGAATTTAATCAAACCCGGTGTTGGAGCAGACCTCAGCTTGATGCAGGAAGTAGAAGACCTGGGTGAATACAAAGGGCTGGGACAAATTTTGATTGAAATTGTTCCCGAAAATATCTTTGAAGCTCTGACAAATAGCAACATGCTTAGCATCATATTTTTTGCTATTCTTTTCGGATTTTTTATTACCCGCGTCAAGCCTAAGCCTAAGCAAACATTAACAGACTTCTTTAATGCTGCTTTTGATGTAATGATGAAGATTACTTTATGGGTTATTCGTTTTACTCCTCTTGGGATTTTTGGGATAGTCGCAAAGGTTGTCGCCGATCAGGATAATTTGGGGCAATTAGTCAGCAGTATGGGAATTTACATGATCACGGTTTTAGGAGCCCTGCTTATCCATGCATTCATTACGCTGCCGTTGTTGCTCCGCGTTGTCGGCAAGGTAAACCCGTTTAAACACCTTTCTGCCATGACAACACCTGTCTTAACAGCCTTCTCAACATCTTCATCAGGTGCAACCCTGCCCCTGACCATGACTGCTACAGAAGAAAATAGCGGTGTCAGCAAAAAGATCACCAGCTTTACATTACCCTTAGGGGCAACCATAAACATGGACGGAACGGCTCTATATGAATGCGTTGCAGCCATGTTTATTGCGCAGGCTTACGGTATTGACCTGACAATTACTGAGCAGATCGTCGTGGTAATCACAGCTTTGTTGGCATCAGTGGGTGCTGCTGCTATTCCAATGGCCGGACTGGTGATGATCACAGTGATTCTTTCTGCAGTAGGATTGCCTTTGGAAGGTGTAGGACTGGTTTTGGCGGTGGACAGGATACTTGATATGTTCCGGACAGCTACCAATGTGTGGAGTGATAGCTGCGGTTCTACGATAATTGCTTCATCAGAAGGAGAAGATCTAAAAGTAAAATCATGATTAAAAGCTCTTGATAGATTTACCTTTCACAGCAGAAAAAAATTCCCCGATGAAACAGAAAATGGTTTCACGAGGTAAACCATCAATGACCACGAATGACCAACAATGCCCATCATTGAAATTATCTTCCATGCATCTATTTCCGTTTCTTCCGGAAGAACTCCTGCAGCAAGGTTTTGCTTTCATTGGCCATAACTCCGCTTTTCACTTTTGTAGACGGATGCAACAGGTTTTCATTGTATAAAGTATATCCTCTTTTCTCATCTTCGGCACCATAAACCAGGCGACCTATCCGGCTCCAAAAGGCAGCTCCAGCACACATCGGACAAGGTTCCAGCGTAACGTAAAGCGTACATTCTTCTAAAAACTTACTTCCCAGATAATCGGAAGCAGCGGTAAACGCTTGCATTTCCGCATGAGCTGTCACATCTTTGAGTTGTTCTGTAAGATTATGTGCCCGCGCAATGACCTGATTATTGCAGGCTATAACAGCACCTACCGGAATCTCGTCTTTTTCAAATGCTTTTTCTGCTTCCCGGTAGGCATCCCGCATAAAATCTTCATCGTTTGGCTGTAGTAGTCCCATAAACCATTTTTATCCGTAAAACCTCCTGTTTATCCTACCACAGATATCTTATGCCCAGGGAAGTTCCCCAGCCCAATCCGGCATTATCACCTACAATATCAAGGCCTGGTCTGAAATCAATACTTAAAAGCAGCGGTACATTCAGGTCACTGAAATCATATTCCAGTCCTATTTGTCCGGATATACCAATATTTATATAATCATCATTTTCCTCATACTCAAAAAAGCCTACATTACCTCCTGCTCCGTAATACCAATTAAGTCCTTCGTTAATATTCTCAACCCAATGGTAGAGGCCAAAAAGATACAAGCGGTTGTGATGATCATTTCCGCCAAGACCTAAGTCGAACTCCAGACGATTAGATTCACTTAATCCATGCTGATAGGATATCTCAGCTCCATTTATGTCTCCATCACCACCCAAACGTAATCCTAAGGCTTTGGGATTTACCTGTGCATTGGCAAATAAACTAAAGCCCAGAATAATGCCAACAATTAATGCTAATTTTTTCATTTGATTTATATTTTAGGTTTTATTCTTCTCATTTGATCTTATTAGTACAATTTTTCCTCTTTATAGAAAGGGAAACCCATACTATAAATTAAATACAGGCATCTTCTTGTATGTTTAAGACAAGCATGAAAGTCTCAAATTTTTTCAACCTATAAGCCTCTGCATCTTAACATCCACTAGAAACAATGTTGCAAACAATTTATTGTTCTTATGCCATCATTTAATCTGTTATATTAAGGAAACACTATTCCCCCATAATATGTTTAATTTAATTGTCGTGTAACCCTTTTCTGTTTTCTACCTGCAAGAGCATATTTCTCAAACAAAATTATTTGGCCTTATGCGACACAGGAAAATTAAGCATAAGATGCTGTGAATCTTCTAAATCAAGTATATCTCTTAATTTGTCTTTATTCATTTGTGCTCTGGGCACAGTTGCAAAGTTTTCTGAAGCACAATAAAGCAATATATTTTGGCCTACAAATCCGGCATCCATATTTGCCCATGTAAACTTCTGCTCTTGATCACCCCTGTCAAAGCGGGAAAAATCCGACACCAGTAAAAAGATCACAGGAGCCTCGAGAACAAATTCCTGACGGGCTGCTACCTGCTCCCTGTAGTCACCTGTTTTTACTCTGCTCAGCATATGTTTATGTGCATCATAACGATAAACCGCCGATTTGAAAAACACGTATACATCAATATCCTGAGCATTAATAGCAGAAGGGGCAGTACGTTTTTCCTCTTCCGGCCTGTTGATTCCATTTGCAGCCCATAACATGTTTGAAATATGCTGCAGACTAATCGGTTCTTCCCTGAATTCACGCATTGAAGCTCGTTCTGCAAGAGCTTCCATTAAAAGTGCTCCTTCTTTTATTTCCGGCTCGGGTAATTCTATCGCTTTTTTTATCATACCCTGGCCAAACAATGCATTGAATAATACAATTTGCAAAATGATTAAAGTAAATTTCATAAACTTCATATATTTAAATTTTTGTTCTGTGTTCTGTGTTCGTTGTTTGTCCGCTAATTTCTCTAATTACACACCAATTAACGCGGATTTAGTATATTCTTATTCGCAAATGTAATTCATAATTCGTAATTCATAATTCAAGATACCCATCACTGCCAACTCGCCGCTTCGCGTTTAATCATTCACCTGTGTGTCGAAAAAATTTTCGCCATGGAGGTTTCATATGTTTAAGTTTTTCAAAAAATTGATAATGTAATTATTATGTTTTTCTCCTTTTTCTCTAACTGTCATTTGCTTCGCGTCATTTAACCGTCTTCGACGGATGTCATTTGTAGTCATTTGCGCTTCGCGCGTCATTTTGCTTTACTATATTTTAAGTCATTTACTTAAGGGCTATCTGAGACGGCTATATCAGACAGCAGCCGGACACAGAAGTATAGAAAATGACTACTAATGACCATTAATGACTACTAATGACAACAAATGACTACTAATGACAACAAATGACTACCAATGACCATCAATGACAACAAATGACTCCTAAACAACATTGTTTACCTTGTTCTTTAATCATTCACCTGTATATTTAACTATCATAATCAATTGATATTAATCGTAAGCTTCTGTCCGTCCATAGCATCAAACATAACAAAATATCCTGTACTATCCGATTGAATGTTGGCTTTTCCATTAGCTGCCTTCACATTTTCCGGTTGGAAGTCAGTTCTGAAGGAAACACCGGGCACTTTGACATCCTTTGGGCCATTCACTGAAACAACTATCTTCATATTTTTCCGTGTAACGTAAAATCTCAGTTTTGTCAGGTTTTTCCGGAAATCAGCAATCTCACTAATCGTTGCCGTCCAGGTATTATCCGTTTTAACAGTCTCTATCAGTTCTTCCAATGCCGTAATTGTCGTATCGTTTTGCCCCACATATCCGGGATGGCCCTGATAGACCATAACTCCCTTGTAAGGTTTTACAGCGTAATTCCAATAATTCTGAAGATATTTTTTATACAAGCGGGTTTTCTTTTTCACCAATGCAGGTCGGGTCATTTCCTGGTTAAGTTCTTTAAAAAAGGAGTAATCATCCTGATAGGTAGGCGCCATTTCAATTATATCTGTCGATTTATAAAAACCCTGACCGGAAAACACAATATTGTGCGGGACAACGCTGCCGTGCAAAAATTCCAGATTGTTAGCCCCAATACTACTTTCAAACATGTACTCTTTCTCTGTCAAAGCCATTAGTCCCCAAAAGCCCGGCATCGTATAAGGAAACCGGAACCCCTGAAAACTCTGCTGCCACGATTGTTCATTCCGTAAAATATCATGAACCGACTGAGCATAATTTAATTGACGGTAATTGTCAAAATCATATCCGCGGCTTTGAAGCTGCACCTCATTTTTTTCTATAACACTTTTTACTGCCTCATGAACATTACCATGCACAAACAGCTGTGGTTTAATGTCATGTTTTTTTAACAGTTGAAACATACGCTCATACTCAGCTTTCTCTCCTTCGGCATTCATCGTTACACAAAAAGCATAGTCATGGCCTTCAGGCCACGGATTCAATTGAAGCGGAATATCATTTTGTTGATAAAAATCACGGACAACGGATTTATAGAAGCCGGTAATACGTTCTGCACTCAAAAATCCGCCCTCATTAGCAGGATGCAGTAAGTCCGAAGAAGCCAGTAAATACGCCGTTCCCTGCCCATATCGATTTCTGGTCACAGCAGGAATCGTATCCTGAGAATTCACCCAGCTTGCCAATATCTCCGCCTGCTCTGAGACAATGCTATCCGGCACCAACGTATAAAAATAGTTCTCTGCTTCCGGGCGCATATAACTTTTTTCTCCTTCATCCTTCAAACGACCAAAAATCCGGAATCCTTCCATATTTTTTTCTGCTAATTGCACACCAAAACATTCTGCCAGCGGATAATGCTCTCCTGACAACTTGTTATGTAAGGTAATACGGTCTGTCCCTTCTAACAAGTTACGACCGACATTATCTCCCGATATCAAAACGCCTCCTTTATCAACAAAATGCTTAATTCTTTCCATTTCTTTTTCTGACATATACGACAAAGAATATTTTCTGTCTGCATCATGATATCCGGGAGCTGTTGATAAGATCATCATATTATAATTCATCAGTTTTTCCGGTTCATAAAGAATATCGCGGGTTTCCAGTCTGACAATGGCTCCGGCCTGGTTGAACGCTTGTAATGCGATAACAATCCCTTTAGGCAAAGTAGCATTTTGCCCCTCAAGACCAGTTGTAATTATTAAAACTTTGGGGAGTTGGTTATCCAGCTTTTTATCTTGCGCTTGTTCCTCAACTTGTTGCCCACAAGAAGAAAACAGCAGTATTAGTAAAAACAGTAGTATTGTCTTATGTTTTTTCATCTGTTTATAATTTTGATTTTATCTGTCAGATGGAGCTCGCCATGACGAGAAAGACAACTGGCGCACAATATTTTAGGTTATTTATAATCATGCTTGTGTGTGTCTAAGTTGCTGTCATGGCTCGGTTCATCACCAAATCTTTTTTAAAGTCACTTCATTACCCGGAACAATATGAAAATAAACTTTCCCTGTTCTGTTATTTAAAGTATATTCTTTTTCTTCACTACTTATCCGGATATATGGAGCCTTTGTTTCATAGCAAATCGTTAAAGGAACATTAAAAATTTCCTTATCCAGATCATTTTCCACTTTGAAAAACAATTGATCATTGTAAGTAGTAATATCAATTTTCGATTCATTTTTTTCTTTCCGGTACCGGAAGACATCCCATTCGTTCGCCAACCAGTAATTATGATTGCGGGCAAGACGCAATTGCCACTCAAACTGCTTTTGATCAATAAAGTACTCTTTCTGTCGTTCCCTCGTCGTATCTTCCGTCAAATAGTTATAATTCAAAACGATCCATTGATCCGGGTTTGCTTCGAAAATCGAGTCCAGTGCTTTCATAGTCTTCTCATTACCGGATATATTCCGGTAGTCTATTCCGTCATAATTAAATTTCCCTGCCTCTTTTTTCCTGACAAATTTTATAGCAGAAGGTTTTTTCTCAGGACTCCTGCCGGCCAAAAGACAATGTACCTCGATCCCGGTTTTCTGTTTCAGTTCCAAATATTCTTCTTTTGTATTATTCATGTTTTGGGGTTGTAAAATAAAGCTATTCCCTTTATCAGCAAGTTGTTTTATATTTTTGACAGTAAGTCGCCTTCTGCTTCCTGCCTCATCCAGGGAATAGCGACCGGCAGCCTCATCAATAAACCCGGGAATAACACCAAACGAAGCATTCACATTATATTTTTTCAAAACCGGAAGTCCCATATCCAACTGTGAGTAATCAGCCCCCTGAAAGTTAACCGATACAGCTCCCTCATGGTCATCATAATATTCGCAAATTTCAAATACCTCTTCAGAAGGAATATCTTTCGTAAATGCATTCTCTTTGACATCTTCTACTTTCACCATCCGGAAATAGTTTTGAAGACTATCATAAATAGGTTTCAATCTGGACGTCCATTCCGGCATCTTCCAACCTTCCCATAGATAACGAACATAATCATTTTCAGGAATTTCCCGGACATCTTTGTTTTGCTTATCCGTGATAAAGAATTTAAACCTGAAATTCTCCGTTTTGGAATATTCAATTTTATCTGTTCCCGGCTTATCATCTAAGACGAAATGTTTTGCCGGATCGCTAACATTAAGCAAGTGCCATGTCAATCTCACCTCCATTTGTCCGGATTTTTCATTCCAGTACCAGTCGGCATTTGAAGTTTGCGGCTCATTGCTTTTGCCATGTTGCAAAGAACTACGATTGACCACAACGGAATCAAACGTTTCATTAGTCAAAGACACTCTACCTCTGTTTGTCAACAGTTCCTGCATAACAAATTTTCCGTTTTCATTGGGTTTAGACGCATAGACAGGAACAGAATCGTTATAAATATCCGTGAAAACGGAATAAGGCTCATCAACTAAAATATTGGCGCTATCCGGATGATAAAACTCCAGCAGGAATTCAAATCCGCGCTCAAAGTGTTTGTCAGTAAAAGGCAGCCTGTGATCCCCTTTTTTCTTGTCGTAAGTATCAATGGCGATATACAAATTGTGTTTATCAAAATCGAATGTTTCAGATTCTAAGGCCAAATACAGATAACCGGGATCAGCATGAAATTGTACGTCCATATCATCAAAAGTTCTCCAGTCGTTGTTCCAATCACTAAAGTCACCGTCAATTGTACGTTGTCGCGACTCCATGGCCATGATACCAAAATTCTGCTCCGGATTCTCCATATTATGCCATAATTTACGGTCTTCAAAAGGTTTCTCAAAATCCATTACCAGCCAGTTGTGTTTAAACCACTCGTCGATCCACTCAAAAAATACGGCTCCTGCACAACCCGTATGAAAAATATCTTCGGTAAGCTGTGTTGAAATCTGAGCATGTTTCGCTTCAGAATGTCCTCCCTGGTCAAAGCCAAACGGAGTAACATGACTGGTTCCCCGGCTGCTGGGCACCCCATATTCCGCTATAACCAAAGGCATGCCTTTGGTTTGGGATTTTAAATCCTGAAGATATCCGTAATAGTTATCATTTACCGAATCCTGATTATGTGCTGTAGCATATTTTTCTTTCAGATACACATAATCGGGATAATAAGGATAAGCATGGTAAGAGGCAAAGAGGCCCGGATCAAACAACTCACTGCTATGAAAATTATTAAAGTGTACGGCCTCCAGATCGTTGTCATATTCACGCACTTTTTCATTTTCTATGATCTCCGTATTGTGATACATCGGGTCTAAAGGCAACCAATTAACGAACGAAACCGGATGTTGCATCTCATAAGTTTGGGTTTCATATAACACCGTAAAATCCATCATTTCTGCTAACCATGTCTCCATAGCATTTCCGTGCGGGAGCGAAATAAAATCTCCGTAATAATAGTCTGTTTCATGCTCCCGGTTGGTATTATGAACAGCATTAGGCTCCCATTCCCTTCCTAATATGAGCCCGGCTACATATTGTGACACGTCCACCGCATAAACGCCGGATGCCTTTCCTCTTTGGGGTTTTAAAACAGCATTGCCATGCAAAACATCAATTGCATCAATGATCTCCTGTTTTAATGCCCTGGTATAGGTTTCATCCTTATAGTCATCTTCAGGCGGCTCTGTGGCCCACACCCCGTGCAGTAAATAAAGTGGTTTATCCTGATGAGTTAAATTATATTGCGCAAATGCTTCGTAAAACAACGGCGGTAATATTGTATAAACCCGGATAACGTTGGCATTCATCTTGCCTATCTTCCGGAACCAATCCATATATTGCTTGTAACTCAAGGAAAATTCTGCAGGAAACTTACCGGGCAAAGCAAAGCCTATATTTACCCCTTTCATTAATACAGGCTCCCAGCGTGGATCATCTTTCTGATATCCATAGTCCAGCATCTGAAAGTAATCGCCACCGGTACGAAAATAATAATCTGCAGTAAGCGATATATTACGCAATTCGTCTAATGGTTTTTTATCCAGCAAAGGCCCCGAGACATCCTCAACATATTCCGTAACAACTTGTTGTTCCCGTATTTCTGATTCATGCTGCATCATCTTATAGACGATAAATGCAAGTAATCCTGTAAGAAGTAATATGACGAAGATCTTTCTTTTCATGAAATAATTCCTAATTTTCAGCTTCTCTGACTGTTACTTATAAGATAAATATTCTATCGGACAACTTAAAACCTTGCAGACAGAGCCACAAAGCCAACAAAATTTTGATAATACGGATTATAAAAGCGGCTTGCCCCGGCAGAAGCACTCCATTTATCCCATTCATATCCGGCTTCAAATGATGCAGACCAATTATCGGCATCTATGGAACCACTTCTTTCCACTTCATTGCCATTGGCTGTCGTGCCCAAATAGTAATATTTTTCTGTTCCAAAGTTTTGGGCATACATGCCATAAACATAAAACCCATTGAATTTATGATATATGGATGCCGAAGGCCCGGTTAACAATCGGTCATTGGGGGTGTAATATTCTCTTGAAATGTATTCATAATCATAATACGAATGATTTAATGAAAGGTTTACCTTTGGCTTATCAAAAAGCTGCCAGGCTAATTTCACACTATAATTCAAATAAGGGTTCTGCTCCGTTTTCAGTGGATCGGAATAATATTTCTGCACCGGTTTTTCATCTACAATACCTCCGCTTGCATTTAAATCTATTGAGAAATCCTTATATTCCAAATTCATTTTATTAGACACAGCATGACGCCCCACCTGATTCCAGTAATAAAAATAACTATATCCGGCATCCAACGTATTATCTAGTTTTATCTTGCCAAGACTGGTTTGAAAACGCCAACTTGCTCCATACGTGCTCATTCGCTCATCACTAATGCTGGTCCCGGCATACAGGCTAAACCTGTGAGCTTCTGTAATCCATGTTGCCTTTAACCATGTATTATCAAACCAGCGGGTTGTATCTTCATTGCTAATAAAATCGCGGGAGGAATAATCAAGCAGCACGTTTACCGTAAGCTGAAAATTATCCGAAAAACGTTTTTTTGCCGTATATCGCTGGATTAACGCATCAATCTGATAGCTTTCTTCTTTCTCCTGCAGATATTGAAATTTACTTTTTACAGTATATTTTAATCCATTTTGAATATTATGGTATTCCTCTTTGATCTCTTCATTCTGTGGATCAAGCTCCAAAGCTTTAAGATAATATTTTTTTGCCGTATGTGGTCTGGCTTTCCAATAGTACATCTTGCCTATTCCGGCCCACACCTGCGACCATGTGCTATCTATGGCGTTGGCCTGCCGATAAACTGAAATCGCTTTATCCAATTTTCCGGCATAACTTAACACTTTAGCAAGTTGAAGATAACCCGGCACATGTTCAGGCATCATACGGGTAATCTTTCGTGCATAAAAAATAGCGGAATCATTTTTTCCCCGATTAACAAAGCATTTCACAAAACCATTCATAGCTTCCACATCCGTGCTGTCGTTTTTATAGATCATACGAAAGAAATACATAGAAGAGTCACAATCCCCTTGCTTGCGGTAAAGCCTGCCCAAGGCTAATCGCGCATCATAGTCCGTTGAGTCTATTTCAAATACAGAAAAATAATGTTCTATGGCTTTTGAAAGATTTCCGTTTTTCTTAGCCTCATAACCCATTTTCCGGTAATCTTCTTTCTTGTCTTCCTGAGCTTTTGTTATCAAAGCCGCAAAAATTATAAATATGCTTAACCAATATCTCATTTTTTTTGGATCCCTTTCCTTTCAAATTTTTTCCATTCACTTTTATGTCCCCAAAAGTTCATTATTCCTTTTAACTGTGCAATCATTTTATAAAAAGAATAGGTAAACTCCCCGAAAATTCCCGCTCCAATAAGTTTTGTCCAGTCAGCAAATGAATTATACCGTAATGCATTTCTGTTTGTCTCAGACTGACCATGGCTCCAGTATTCTATTATTGCTGTAATCCCGGAAGTAATAATTGCCGTCAGCAGAATAATTCCCAACAACATCAGAACGAGCCACTGCAGATTTAGCATTCCGATACTTGATGCAACAATAATAAAAATTATGGCAAAAACCTTAAGCGGTGGAGCAAGCATTTCAAACAGAAAATAATAGGGCAATCCTACCATTCCTGTGGTTCCATATTTTGGTTCAAAAATCATTGAGCGATGAATGCTCAATGATTCTGCAAGCCCCTGATGCCATCGGGCTCTTTGTTTAAAAAGATTTTTTCCTTTTTCCGGTACTTCAGTCCAGCAAACCGGGCCGGGTAAAAAAACGGCTTTTGCTTTCTGCTTATTTTCCTTCCGGTAGCGAAACATTCTGACAACAATTTCCATGTCCTCACAAACCGTTTGCCGTCCAAGCCCCATTAACTTTTTAATATAAGGATGCTTATTTTGTGGGCTTAAAAAACCACCAATCCGAACTAACTCATCGTAGCGGTACATGGAAAAAGCCCCGGACATAAGCAGCAATGCATTGATTTTGCTTAGGCCGATACGGGCTACTAAAAAAGATTTGATATATTCAATAATCTGCCACAGCACCCAAATATTCCCGGGAATTTTTGAGCTCACAACCCGGTTATCTTTCAGTACAACATCATTAGAAACCGCCAGCTGTCCTCCGGTAACCATCGTTCGCCTATCGGTGATAAACGGCCGCACTACAGACTTTAAAGCCTGGTTGTCCAAAATAGAATCCGCATCTATGGTACAAACATATTTTCCCGATGCTAAATTAATTCCTGCATTTAAAGAATCTGCTTTCCCTCCGTTGGCTTTATCAATGACCGTTAGCGAAGATTTTTCGTCTTTGTATATATGTTTTATAGCTTGCGTCTGCAAAGGCATTGCTCCGGAAGTATCAACTTCTTTCAAATGAAAATTGGATTTCAACTCAGCTACCGTTTGGTCCGAGGAACCATCATTTACAACGATTAATTCATAAGAAGGGTAATCTAGTTTTAACAACATTTCAGTACAATAAGCAATAGAAACCTCCTCATTATACGCGGGAACAATAATGCTCACAGGATGCTTTTCCCAATCATGTTCTTTTTTCTCCCTGCGCTGTTGACGACGTCTGAAAACAACAAAAGAATACAGAAAAAGGCCAATATCAATTAGAAGATAAGAGACAAAATAAAGAATTAACAGTTTTTCCAGTATCCTTAAAAATAAATACATAAGATAGATTTTACAATAGCAATCGACATTACAAAACTCGTAATCAGAAAATTAACTTAAGACATCATTTTTCTGTCTTTATGCCAAATGCAATCTGATTATAATGACAAAAATAAGAATTATTTCTGCGGCATTTTTTCTATTTTTGCAAACAGAATTAAACGTGTTTGATGCGCAAAAAGTTAACCATACAAAATATCAGCCGGCTGTTTTTACTGACAGCAGGAATATTGCTGCTTGCTCATGCAGCTATACCTCATCACCATCATTATGGTTTTGTGCATCACCAGGATACTACGGAATGTTCATCAGAGGCTCACGACAATGAAGAGGAAACGCCGCAATCTCATTGCAATGCCTTTAATATCATAACAGCATCACATTCAGGAAACAATAACCTGATAAGCTTTATAGAGGCTGAAGATATTGATATACTCTTTTATGATAAGCCCGGTACAAATCTTGTTATCAAAAAAATATCCGGGACTCCCAATTTTAAACAAGATTATTACCCGATAAATCCCTTCCTTTATTCGGATTTATCCTTAAGAGGCCCTCCTTCGCTATCATAAGGCTGGCTTACCATCCATTTTAAGACTTATTTTCAATCTGCATGCATGTTATCCTATAGGTAACTTTACAACAGCAAGCTGTTTTTCCTTAATACAGCTTTTGGAAGTAATTTATACGCTCGGGTAAAATGATTTAAAATTGTACATTGTTAAGCTAAGCCACAGAATAAGCTTCGTTCACATTAATCATAACCATACAATTTATTATCAATGATCAACAAATTGATTTCATTTTCCGTCAGGAATAAATTTATTATAGGCCTGTTTATTATGATCTGGATAGGTTGGGGGCTTTACTCGGCATTTAATTTACCGTTAAACACCATGCCGGACCTCACCAACAATCAGGTAAAAATAACGACCTACACTCCTGATCTGGCCACAGAAGAAGTAGAAAGGCTAATTACATATCCCATAGAATTAGAAATGGGTAATTTGCCGGGATTAAAAGAAATACGTTCCATGTCTAAATTCGGGCTTTCGGATATTACGCTTGTTTTTGAGGATGATATGGGCATGTATAAGCCACGGCAATTGGTCAAAGAAAGACTTAAAAGTGCTTCAGACAAATTACCTGTAGGAGCCGGAGAACCTTCGATAGGCCCTATGAGCAGTGGCCTTGGAGAAATTTATCAATACGTGTTGACAACCAGCCCCGGTTATGACACAGCATACTCGGCTATGGATTTAAGGGAAATTCAGGATTGGGTTGTTAAGAAAGAACTAATTAACATCCCGGGCGTGGTAGGCATAAACACCATGGGAGGATTTCTAAAACAGTATGAAGTAGCTGTCAACCCCGAAAAGCTAAAAAGTCACAACCTGACCATTCCCGATATTTATGAAGCCCTGAAAAAAAACAATGCCAATACAGGCGGAAATTACATCGAAAAAAACCGCAGAGCATATTTCATACGTGGCGAAGGGCTTATAAAAACGTTGAATGAAATAAGAACAATAAGCCTAAAGAATAATGCCGGCACTCCGCTCCAAATAAAAGATATAGCTACGGTTCAATATGGACATGCCCCTCGCTTCGGAGCATTTACTTACAACGGAAAAGGGGAAGCCGTTGGTGGTAAAATCATGATGCTACGAGGTGAAAATCCGGCAGAAGTTATTGCCAACATAAAAGAAAGATTACCACAAGTAAAAGCTGCACTACCTGAAGGTGTGGAGATGAAACCTTTCCTGGACAGATCAACCCTGATCAAAGACACTACCGACACAGTAGTTGAGAATCTGACGCTGGGAGCTCTCATTGTAATTTTTGTTCTTGTCATGCTGATGGGAAGCATGCGCTCCGGCCTGATCACAGCTTCTGTAATCCCTTTATCTCTGCTCTTTGCACTTGGAATCATGCATACTTTTGGATTCTCAGCTAACCTTATTAGTCTGGGAGCTATTGATTTCGGAATTATCATTGACGGAGCCGTTATCATTATTGAGTTTACGGTATTTCAGATCAACCGGCGCTTATCGTCTCTAAAACACCTGAAAGGAAAAGCATTAAAAAACAAAATTGATCAGATTACCATTGAGTCTTCCAATCGCATGATGCGAACAGCTTTCTTCGGGCAATTGATCATTCTTGTTGTTTTCCTTCCGGTACTCACATTGAGTGGGCAGGAAGGCCAAATGTTCCGTCCCATGGCACTAGTTTTCGGATCTGCTCTGATCGGTGCAATTATACTGTGCCTTACCTATGTGCCCATGATGTCAGCATGGATTTTAAGACCGGATAAATCAGGGAAAATAAGATGGGCTGACCGCATTTTAATCAGAATAAAAACTTCTTATCACAAAATACTTCGCCAGGCTTTAAGATACCGCTATGCCGTACTTAGTGGAATTGTTGCCTTGTTTATCGGGGCTCTGATAGTTTTTGCAAATATGGGTTCTGTATTTATTCCCACTTTAGACGAAGGGGATTTTGCCATACATCCTATTTTACAGCCCGGCACCTCTTTGTCGGAAACCGTGGATATTAATACAAAACTTGAGCAACAGCTACTAAAAGAATTCCCTGACGAAGTTGAACAGGTAGCCACCAAAATAGGAACAGGAGAAATTCCTACCGACCCAATGTCGCTGGAAATGGCTAAAATGATTATCAACCTGAAGCCAAAAGATGAATGGACACGCACCGACTCGAAAGAAGAGCTGGCGACTTTGATGAAACAGGAAATGTCATCTGTAGTTCCCGGAGTAAACTTCTTCTTTGTACAACCCATTGAAATGCTCTTCAAACACTTACTCACAGGCTCTTCCGCCGACATCCAGATGAATATTTACGGAGAAGACCTGAACACTTTAGCGCGTTTAGGAGAAGAAGCTAAATCGATTATAAGTGATATCCCCGGAGCGGGAGATTTAAATGTGCAGCAAGCAGTCGGACTTCCTCAAATTGTTATTGATTACGATCGCGATAAACTGGCGCAGTATGGTGTTGACATCCAAACCGTCAACAAAACCATACAGGCCGCCTATTCGGGAGCCAAAGCAGGCATTATTTATGAGGGAGAGCGTCAATTTTCGCAGGTTGTCAGACTGGAAAAAGAACTTCGTAAAGACCCGGAGGCTATCGGAGATCTTTATGTGCGCCGTGCTAACGGGAATCAAGTTAAGCTTAAAGAAATTGCTAATATTAAGGAAAAAACCGGTCCTGCCTCTATTTCTCGTGAAGGTGTTAAACGAAAGCTGGAAGTAGGTATCAATATTGGTGACCGCGATACGGAATCTTTCATTCAAGATGTTCAGCAAAAATTAAGCACTGATCTGGATTTGCCCAAAGGCTATAACATCAGTTATAAAGGTGACTTCCAGAGCCTGCAAAGTGCAAAAAAACGCTTGTCATGGGTTGTCCCGTTAGTACTTGGATTCATTTTTGTTTTGTTGTACTTTTCCTTTAATTCTTTAAGCCAGGCATTGCTGGTATTCTCAGCCGTTCCGTTGGCTACTATCGGCGGCATCTTCTCCTTATGGATCCGCGATATGCCTTTTAGCATATCTGCCGGAATTGGATTTATTGCCCTGTTTGGTATTGCCGTACTTAATGGAGTCGTCTTAATGAGTTTCTTTAATGAGCTTAAAGCAGAAGGTATGAAAAACCCCTTCCGGCGAATTTATCATGGAACAGAAATGCGATTGCGTCCTGTGATCCTGACAGCAGTTACCGATGCCCTGGGATTTTTGCCTATGGCTATTTCCACATCGGCAGGAGCGGAAGTACAACGCCCATTAGCTACTGTAGTGGTAGGAGGGTTGATCACAGCAACATTACTCACATTGATTGTGCTACCCATAATTTATTCATTAAATGAAAAGAAAATGAAACTGCCCGTTTTTTCAAATATGATCAAAAACAACCGCAATAAAACAAAAAACCTTTTAGGAGCCCTGCTTATAGTAACATCTGTGTTACTATTCCCCGACGTAGCAAAATCCCAGACATCAACAGACACGATGATTATTAAAAATATAGACCAGGCTACTCAGGTTTCTTTGGATAATCATCCTGAAATACAGGCACAAAGACTAAGAATAAAACAACAAGAAAAACTGAAAGCCACTGCCTGGGATTTACCCGATACCCGTTTTGCCTATGAAAAGGAACATGAAGCAGATGATATCCAAACCTGGACTGTAGAGCAGGCTTTTAACCTGCCGGTTGAATATATAGCGCGTAAGAATACAATTCAAAAACGAATCAGGGAAGAAAATGCAGGGCTCACTCTGAAAGAATCCCGGATAAAACGTAATCTGCATAAAGCATATAATGAGGTCCTTTTTGCCAAAGAGAAATTATCCCTGCTAAAGGAATTAGACTCCATCTTCCGGAAATTATACAAGGCGGGTAAGCTGAGATTTGAAACCGGCGACATTTCATATTTGGAGAAAACCTCTGCTCAAGCGAAACACAAAGAAATACAGATCGCCAGAGAACAAGCGAAAAACGAACTGAGACAGAGCCGGCAAGTTTTAAAGGAATATCTGTACATCAATAAGCCATTCCGTTTATCCGAAGATCACTTATCGGAAGTAACGTTCCGGAAAACAATAAACGAGAAAGATAGCTTGTCAAATAATCCCCTTATTAATGTCAGCAAACGAAAGTACCAAACCTCACTTGCTAATAGCAAAGCCGTTCAGGCTGTTTCCTGGCCGGATCCGTTTTTCAGATTCAGCCGGAAAAACCTGGCTAATAGACATACTTTCAATAGTTTTGAAGTAGGACTAACTTTACCCTTAGATATCTGGGCAGAAAGAAGCAGAAATAAAGCTGCCGAAATTGCTGCTGAAAGCGAATATCAGAATCTGCAAGCTGCAAAAAATACCATTTATACCAATTTCATAAACAGCCTTAACGAACTCAACAACCTGCAAAACCAACTGAAATATTATCATGAAAGCCGGCTTAAAGAAAGTACAGAAATCATTAAAAGTGCTTCTAAGCAATACCAGTCCGGAAATATTGACTATCTGCAATATATCCAGTATTTCGATCAGGCAACAAATATCAGACTGGGATATCTGGAGCTTTTAAGAAAATATAACCGTCAGGTGATTGATTTAAAATTTACAACAGGACAATAAAAAACCAGAAATAATGAAAAATATAACACGTCATCTATTTGCAACACTGCTGATTTTAGCTGCAGGATTACTGATTACCTCCTGCAATGAAGATCAGCCTAAGGAAGATCAACATACAACAGATCATGATAACCACAATCATGAAGAACATGAATCCGGAGAGACTTCTGAAAGCCCGGATAAAAAAGAAGTGATAATTACTCAAAGACAGATGAAAGCAATGGGGATTCAAACAGCAAGGATACAAAAACGAAACCTTTCAGACATCGTCAAAGCTTTTGGAAACATTACCCTTCCACCCGGTCAGAAAGAAACCATAAGTCCGGTGATCGGAGGCATAATCCGAAATATCAAGGTTATAAGCGGCGACTATGTTCAAAAAGGACAAGCCATTGCCCGGATAGAACATCCTGACATCGTGGATTTACAGAATGAGTTTTTGGAAACTAAAAACAAAAATGAATATTTGGAAACGGAATATAACCGCCAAAAAAGGTTATTCCGGGACAGCATTAATTCAGCAAAAACCTATCAGCAAATAAAATCCGAATACCAGTCGAACCGGAGCCGCCTGCAAAGCCTTAGGCAAAAGCTAAAACTACTTCACCTCAACCCGGATGAACTGACCCCGGAAAATATTACAAACAGTTATCCTTTGGTTTCACCTATCAACGGATATGTGGCCCATATCGAAGCAAATAACGGCATGAATGTAAATGAAGGCCAAAATCTGTTTTTGCTGAACAATAACGACAAAGCACATATCGACCTGGAAGTGTATGAAAAGGATATTGCGCGAATAGAGAAAGGACAAACCCTTACTTTTAACCTCAATAACAACCCTTTATCTTCACCTTTAAAAGGAGAGGTCATAAAAAAAGCCCGTAATTTTGATACGGAAAAACGTACAGCTCTCATCCATGCCGATATAACGGATAAGAATAAGAACTTACTTCCCGGAATGTCTGTCATTGCTCATATTCAAACCGGTGGAAAGAAACAAAATTCATTGCCGGTAACGGCTTTTGTACAGGACCGTGGAAAAACCTGGGTCTTTATACAGAAACATCAGGAAGCACACTCTGATGACTGTAGCCATGATGCTGCTGAAAAAGATCAGCATGATCATGCAAAAGAGCATAATGGCAGTGAAGAAAGCCATGATCATGAGCATGCTAAAGAACAGACATCCGCAGATAAGCCTAACCCTTCGACAAATCATCAGCATGCCGAAGAATTCGTCTTTCAACGTATAGAAGTATACAAAGGCACTACTGAAGCTGGTTTTTCAGGTTTAACCTTTAAAAATCCGGTTGATAACGATGCAGTGTTTGCCACAGGGAATGTTCAGGCTATCTTAGCAGAGATGAAGAAAAGCAGCGGCAGCGAGGGAGGTCACGGACATGCTCATTAATTCAGGATATAAAAGCTAAATTCAGGTTTTTCCTGTTAACAAAACATGTATCTTTGGTGTTATCAGTAACGAAAACGTAATATAGAGTAAACCGGATATGGCACATTCGCATATAAAAAACAACACGCAGAACAGAGCCTTTGCTATTGGGATCGGGCTGAACATTGCTTTTGTAGGTATTGAGATTTTTTATGGCCTTTTAGCAAATTCATCTGCTCTCTTAGCTGATGCGGGCCATAATGCCAGTGATGTATTAAGCCTGATTTTTGCATGGACAGCGATCGGGCTGGCCAGCTTAAAGCCAAAAGGCAAATACACTTATGGGCTTCGGAAAACCACAATTTTGGTATCCATGCTTAATGCCATCTTGCTTTTCGCTGCTGTAATTGCTATTGCATGGGATGCCATTGGCAAACTGCAAAATCCCGAACCTGTCGCCGGGACCCAGGTTATGATCGTTGCCGGAATAGGAGTTATTATCAATACGGTTACAGCTCTGCTTTTTATGAAAGGACAAAAAGATGATCTGAATATCAGGGGAGCTTTCCTTCACATGGCTGCTGATGCGGGAGTCTCTATTGGTGTTGTTATTGCCGGCCTATTGATAAACCTCACCGGAGCTCACTGGATAGACCCGTTAATGAGTTTTATCATTATCGCAATCATACTTTGGGGAACCTGGCGTTTATTCACAGAGTCATTGAATCTTGCTTTAGATGCAGTTCCTAAGAACATAGACATTAACAAGGTGCATGATCATTTGCTATCAAAAGAAGGTGTTACAGACGTTCACGATCTCCATGTCTGGGCTATGAGCACTACGCAAATTGCACTTACTGCCCATCTGGTAATGCCGGAAGGAAACAGCGACAAGTTTATTGCTGAATTGCAACAGGAATTAAAAAATAATTTCGGTATTGGTCATTCTACATTTCAGGTAGAAAAAGAAAAGGTAGATGATGATTCCGACCCCGGCTGCTGACGTGGGTTCCCGTGGCGACGCGTTGTAACAAAAACCATTATAAAAAATCAGAACACGCATGAAAATACTTCACACAGCCGACTGGCATTTAGGAAAGCGTTTGGAAAACTTCAGCCGGATAGAAGAACAGCGACAGGTAATGCAGGAGATCGCTGACATTGCGGAACGAAATGCTGTTGATTTGGTCATCATCGCCGGAGACCTATTCGACACGTTCAATCCTCCCATTGAGGCCGAAGAACTTTTCTACCGCAGTCTGCGCCAGCTGTCCGGCAACGGCAAACGTCCGGTACTTGCTCTTGCGGGAAACCACGACTCACCGGACCGAATCGAGGCTCCGGAACCACTGGCACGTGAAATGGGAATCTTTTTCGCCGGATATCCTTCCTCGGAAATATCGCCGTGCACACTTGAGAATAGATATTCCATTATGAAAAGCGAACCGGGATTTATGGAAATCCAACCTCCGCATGCAGATCATCCTTTGCGGATATTGTTTACCCCTTATGCCAATGAGTTCAGGCTAAAATCTTTCCTGGGCACCAAAGACCAGGAAGAGGCAATGCGTGAACTTCTTCAACAGCAGTGGAACCAACAAGCTGAAAAATACTGCGACAACAAAGGTGTTAACCTGCTGGCTACTCACTTGTTCGTGATGAAAGAAGGCCAAACCACTCCTGAAGAACCGGATGATGAAAAACCGATATTACATGTAGGCGGTGCACAAGCAATTTTCACCTCCAACCTGCCGGAACAAATTCAGTATACGGCACTTGGACATTTGCATCGCAATCATCATGTAGACAAATCAGAAAAAAATATCTGGTATAGCGGTAGCCCTTTGAGTTATAGTTTTTCAGAAGCCAGTCAGGAAAAATTTGTAAATCTGGTCACAGCTGAACCCGGAGAAAAAGCAATTGTCGAAAAAATAAAACTACAACAAGGCAAACCCCTGATAAGAAAGCGATTTGAAGATATTGATGATGCCGTATCCTGGTTAACAGAAAATCAAAATGCACTCGTGGAACTCACCATTGTCGCTGACAATTATCTGACAGCTGAAGACCGTAAAAAACTGCAAAAAGCTCATCCGGGGATAATCACTATCATCCCGGAGATAAAAAACAAACAACAAGTCAGCAACAGCCGCAACATCAACTTACAGCAAAACATGGATGAACTGTTTAAGCAGTATTTCAAACACTATTTTGGTCAGGAACCCAATCCGGAACTTTTGGATTTATTCAAAGAATTACAAGCACAAAAAGGACAATCATGATACCCCAAACGTTGACCATAAAAGGTTTATACTCCTATCAAAAAGAACAACATATTGATTTCCGCCAACTGATGGAAAGCCGGTTATTCGGGATCTTTGGCAGTGTAGGTTCCGGAAAATCATCCATTTTAGAAGCGATCACGTTTGCTTTGTATGGCGAAACCGATCGGCTTAATAACCGGGACAACAGAAACTATAACATGATGAATCTGAAATCGGATGAATTACTTATCGATTTCGTATTTGACAATCATTCCGGAGAAACCTACCGGTTCACTGTGCATGGAAAACGAAGTAAAAATGATTTTGACAATGTAAGGACATACCAACGCAAGGCCTACCAGAAAAGCCAAAACCAGTGGATACCCATAGAAACTTCAATGGCTGAAGAGATTACGGGCCTATCGTATGAGAATTTCAGACGAACCATCATCATCCCGCAGGGGAAATTTCAGGAGTTTCTCCAACTCACGGATAAAGAACGTACCAATATGATGAAAGAGCTCTTTAATCTGGATAAATTTGAGTTCTATCATCAGGTAAAAACCCTGGAAGCCCAGAACAAAGAAAAAACGGACACGCTAAACGGTAAACTTGAGCATTATGAACATGTCAGCCATGAAGCTCTGAAAGCGCAAAAAGAAAAAGTGGAAAGCCTTGGTGAAGATCTAAAAAGACACTCGGAAAAGCTTAAAAAACAAGAAGACAGAGTTAAAAATCTGGAAGAAGTAAAAAAATATTTTGAAGATTTTAAAGAAAAAGAAAAGAACTTCAACGAGAGGCAACAAGAGAAACCAGCTTATGAAAAGCGAAAGGAAACGCTAAAGCAGTTTGAAACGGCTCAGCAACATTTTCAGCATCTCCTTCAGCAACAAAAGGAAAAACAGGAAGAATTCAACAACAAAAAAAATGACCTTAAGAAAACTTCCAAAGACTTAGACCAAAAAGAAAAAAAACAAAAAGAACTAAAAGAAACTTTCCGGAAGGCTGAAAGCGAATATGAAAAACTGGATCAAATCAAAGATAAAAAAGATGACCTTCAGGAATGGATCACTGTCCTGGATGCAAATGCTGACATAACAGGATTGACTGAACGCATTCAAAAAGGTGAAACCGAAACGCAAAAGTTAAAACAGGAAAAAGAAAAGACTGAAAAAGAAACAGAAGACCTGGATCAGGAAATTGAAAAATTAAAGGCGGATATTCCCGATCAGCAGGTTTTATTTCAATTACAGGAATGGTTTACTCAGAAAAACACGCTAAATGAAAAAATAAAACAGCTAAAAGAAGATATTGCCGGAGAAAATGCAGTTATTGAAAAAAATAAACACGACCTTCAGGAGGCTGTCCCCGAAGAGTTGAAGACAACAATTAAAAAACCCGGCTCATTTGACCATATTTTGGAGACGATAGCCCAACAGCAGAAAGATACAGAAAATAAACTGGGAGATATCGATCAAGAGCTGGAACATCTGCAAATACAAACTAAACTTAAAGAATTCACCACTGCACTTGAACAAGGCAAACCTTGTCCGCTTTGCGGTGCAGAGGAACATCCCGACATCCTGGATACTGAAGACGTGGAAACACAGAGAGAAGAAGTCCAAAATAAAAAGAAACAGCTAGTAACCTTCCGGGATAAATTATTTGATTTTAAAGGAAAAGTAAATACTGCGCAAAGCAAGGAAAAACAATCAAAGGACAGGATCCACGATCTTTACAAACGTTTGCAGGAAAACATAGACAAGTTTGATGCTCATCTGAAAAATTTTAAATGGGAGAAATACCAGACGGACGATGAACAAAGAGTTGAAGAGGATATCAAGCGGGCAAAAGAAGTATCTCAAAAGATCAAAGAGCTGGAAAAAAAGCGAAAAGACCTGGAGCAAAAGCATAAAAAGGATGCTTTAAACATTGAGAAATACGAAAAAGAACTGTCAAAAATTAAAGACAACAGAATAAAAGCCGAAACAAAGAAAGAAAATGCTCAACAACGCATAAAAACTCCAACTCCTGAATACCTTCCGGAAAATAAAGAGCAAGCAAAAGAGCAGATTGACCAATTAGCTGATACGATTAAAAAAACAGAAGAAAAATATAAAAAACTACAGGAGGAATTGACGAACATCAATAATGACATCCTTCGCTTATCTACACAAAAAGAACACCTGGAGAACGATCTGGAAAAAATAAAAACCGTTAACGAAAATGTATCGCGTCAGATCGAAAACAAACTGCAAAACACGGATTTTGAAACGCTCGAAGAAGTTCAGTCAATACTTCAACAAGACCTGGACATTCAAAAAGAACGGGATAAAATAGATGCGTTCTATCATAAGCTATATGCTGCCGAACAAGAGTTAAAATCTGCAAAAGAGAAAATAAAAGACTCATCCTTTGATGAAGAAGACTACAAGCAGGCAAAGGCTGAATTGAATGACATTAAAGAAAAAAACGAAGAACTAAAAGCACAATACACAACAGCAAAAAACGCTTTGGAAGAGCTTAAGAAGAATTTAGCCGCAAAAGAAAAGATGCAGCAGGAACTCAGAGAATTGGAGAAAAGAGCTGAGAATTTAAAGAGTATGCATAAATTATTCAAAGGCAGTGGCTTTGTTAACTATGTATCTTCTGTCTTTCTGCATAATCTTTGTGTCACGGCCAATGAACGCTTTTATAAACTAACCCGTCAGCAATTACAACTTGAAGTGGATGAGAACAACAATTTCCGTGTTCGCGACTTTCTGAACAATGGTCGCACGCGTAGTGTGAAAACACTTTCCGGGGGACAAACATTTCAGGCTTCTTTATCACTGGCGCTGGCTTTGGCTGAAAGCGTGCAGAAACAAGCCCAAACCGGCCATAATTTCTTCTTTTTGGACGAAGGCTTCGGTACCCTTGACAAAGACTCATTACAAACGGTGTTTGACACCCTGAAATCGCTTCGTCATGAAAACAGAATTGTCGGCGTTATTTCTCATGTTGAGGAGATGCAACAAGAAATTGATATGTTCATTCGCGTAACGAATGACGATGAGCAGGGAAGCATTATTCATGCGAACTGGCAATAAGCTTTTACCTGTATTATTTTTTTTCTAAGGAAAGTCTATTTTTGCATACAGAAAAGTAACTTTATGGGATTACTCAAGGATAAGAATTTCCGCATCGTACTATCCATTTTGGTTATGGGCGTTATGGGAGGCAGCATTGTAGGGCCTATTCTTCCGGCCATGACAGGCCCGCTGAATGTCAGCAAATCTACCATTGGATTAGTGTTAAGTGTTTATACCATTTTTGCTTTGATCTTCACTCCTATTCTTGGCGTAATGGCCGACCGTTATGGAAGGCGAAAAATACTTATTCCCTCCTTGCTGGCTTTTGGCCTTACAGGATCAGCTATTGCTATCACCCGTGAGTTTTGGTTAGTCCTTCTCTTCAGAGCCATTCAGGGGATTGCCGTAGCCGGGATCATGAATCTGGCCGTCACACTGATCGGTGATCTTTTTTCCGGTCAGAAATTGGCACGGGCCATGGGTTATCGCACTACGGCACAAAACTTTATCAATGCCACTGCACCATTCCTGGCCGGAGCTTTGGCAGCTATTTCCTGGTTTTTCCCATTCCTGATCTACTCCCTGGCAATAGTAGTCGGTATTTTGGTAATCTTAAAACTTGACATTCCCGAGTATAAAAACAACAGCAAGCTGCAGGATTACTTTAAAGCGGCGAGTACGGTTATCCGCTACCCCAAGACCTTATGGATCTTTTTCAACAACTTCATGATATTCGTATTGCTATATTCTTTGGTCGTTTATATGCCCATGATCATCACAGACAAATTTGGTTTATCCACCGTTTACAGTGGCCTTGCCATATCCGTGGCAGCAGGAACATCAGGGATCTTTGCCACTCAAACCGGCAAACTTAAAGGGATGTTCAACGACCACCTGATCGTGTTGGTAGGTTTTGTCTTCTTAGGACTTTCGCTGCTTTTAGTCGCTTTTGCCGGTCAAATCGTTGAACTTTTGTTGTACCTTGTCTTATGGGGTATTGGAGCATCACTGATTATGCCTACGCTGACAACAGCAGTTACAGAACAAGCCCCGCCACACCTGAGAGCAGGTGTCGTATCTGTTTTTTCAATGACGATCTATCTCGGGCAATCCGTTTCCCCTCCTCTTTTCGGACAAATCCTGAGTTTTTCTGACTTAAAAACCGTTTTTCTTATTGCCAGTGCATCTGCATTGATCCCGATTTTTTATGCCCTGCTACGCTTAATAAAAAACGAAAAATAATCCTGCAAATAAAATCTGATAAAAATATTTCGTACTTTTGTGTCGTACGTGGAAGGATTTGATTGATTGCAACCACAATAAAAAATTGCTAAACCAATATTCACTCTTGCAATCATTAGCTTCTTCCCTTTTTTTTAAAGCAGTTATAAATTTACTCATCGTGCACATCTTTTCAGCAGGAGTATGACTTTATCTGTAATTTATTCAGTCACTTAAAAAATTTAAAAAATGGGATTTTTATTTACATCAGAATCAGTATCTGAAGGGCATCCCGATAAGGTTGCCGACCAGATTTCCGACGCATTACTGGATGAGTTTCTGCGTTGTGACCCAAGTTCTAAAGTAGCCGCCGAAACTTTTGTTACCACTGGTTTGGTTGTGTGCGGCGGAGAAGTTAAAACCAACGGCTATGTACCTGTTGAAAAAATTGCCCGTCAGGTGATTCAAAATATCGGATACACAAAAAGCGATTATCAGTTTGATGCCAAGTCCTGTGGCATTTTGAGTTCAATACACGAACAGTCCGGGGACATCAACCAGGGAGTGGAAAGGGAATCAAAAGAGCAACAGGGAGCCGGAGACCAGGGAATGATGTTTGGTTACGCCTGCAGCGAAATGGATAATTACATGCCCATGACAGTAGAAGTAGCTCATCTGCTTTTACAAATGTTATCTGAAATCAGGTTTGAAGGCAGGGAAATGACCTATTTACGACCCGACAGCAAATCGCAGGTTACTGTTGAATACAACGACAATAACGAACCTGTGCGGGTAGACACCCTTGTTCTTTCAACCCAACATGATGAATTTATCCTGCCCGAAGATGACAGTGAGCAAGCTTCACAACAAGCTGAAAAGGCAATGCAGGAAAAAATACGGAAAGACATCGAAGAGATTCTGATCCCGCGCATGTTGAATTCTGAAGATATTCCGGCACGGATAAAGAAATTATTCGATGACAAAGGATACCGATTGCTGGTAAATCCCACGGGAAAATTCGTTATTGGCGGGCCGCATGGAGATACCGGTTTAACAGGGCGCAAAATAATCGTAGACACTTACGGTGGCCGAGGAGCACATGGCGGCGGTGCCTTCAGCGGAAAAGACAGCTCAAAAGTAGACCGGTCAGCGGCTTATGCAGCAAGACACCTCGCCAAAAACATGGTAGCTGCCGGCATAGCGGATGAAGTATTAGTACAAGTGGCTTATGCCATAGGGAAAGCAGAACCTGTCGGTTTATTTATCAATACGAATAACACAGCAAAAGTATATGGAGAAAACGGAATTCCCCTCTCCGACAATGAAATTGCAGCTAAGATCGCGAAGATTTATGATCTTCGGCCATACAACATCGTGCAACGATTTGGCTTAACCAATCCAATATTCGCTCCAACTGCTGCTTACGGTCATTTCGGCAGAGAACCTTACGAAAAAGAAGTAGATGTTTATTATGACCAGAATGGCCAATATCATAACGGAAATAAAAAATTCAGGAAAAAAGTGAAATTCTTTGGTTGGGAAGATTTAGACTTTGTAGATGAGATTAAAGACGTCTTTAATCTATAAACTACATTTGATCATTTTAAAGAATAAAAAAAAGCCCTGCTAAAAACAGGGCTTTTATATTTATCGATGTTTAACAATTAATTTTCGTGTTACATAAGTTTCGTCATCAATGATATAGGAATAAAAATAAATACCCTCATTCAAGTCATAGGTTTCAAAACTTACTTTTCCGGCTTGCTGCGTCAGACGTTGCTCTTTCACAATAGAACCAATCATATTCCGTATAATAATTTTTGCATTATTAACGGGCTCCTGCATGTCATATTTAAAGAAAACCTTGTTATCTGCCGGATTAGGATAAGCATCTGCTAAATCGGGTTTAAAGCTGTTTTCTTCAATTCCCACCGGTGTTGCATTATAATTAACCACAACGGCAACCGAGTCATTTTCGTCATTTTCCGGATAAAAGACATACATAATCTTAGATTCGCCCAGATTGCCTTTTGGCATATATTCTCCGTAAAAATCGGAAGTTGTACTGTTTGCTGAAATAGTTACTGCACTTGGTGATACATAGGTTGAGGGTGTAAAACAAACACCCCAGCAAAAAGTATTCTCAGAACCGGAAACCAGGGATAATTCCACTTTCTTCACCAAAACATCCAGGTCATTGCCGGTATTATTGGTTACATCGATGTATGAATAGATGGTATTGTTCGAGGTGGAATCTCCGAAAAAATTTATCTCATCGCCATTGCTGATTGCATCTCCGTTATTGGATAAAGAAAGACTTTGAGCTACTGCAATTGAAGTAGTCAAAATTAAAAATGAGAAGAAAAGTATAATACGCTTCATAAGTATATGATTTTTTTATTACTTAAATACAAAAACTATGCAAAAGTAACATTAATTTCATAATACATAAAAAAAACCAAGGATTTATGGATCTATTAACACATTATTCTTTGATTATCAGCACACATAAATCCATGAACAAAAAAAGGCCAGGTAAAGCCTGACCTTTTAGAATTCCTATGAATTGGAGTTATTTTATTACAGAAAGTTGTTTTACGGAAGAATGATCACCCGTAATCACCTGGATATAATACAATCCGGCATTAAGACCGGTCGTATTCAGCTTGAGGTTATGATTTCCGGCATTCATCTCACCATGGGAAAATGTTTCTATTTTTTGTCCCATTGAATTCAGAATATTGATTTTTACATTTACATTTTCCGCAAGTGTAAGGTCAACGTTTACATCAGAAACCGCGGGATTAGGATATATTGAAATATCGTCCACATTCTTATTTTCGTCAATAGCAACCGTATTATCATCATAGACAACGAGGTTATCCATATACATCGCATTTCCGTAGTCTGAAATTCCTTCAAAAGAGAGAATCACATCACTTTCACCATCCAGGGAGCTAAGGTCCAGGGTATCGGAAGCCCATTGGTTTGGATCCGGGAAAAATACGCTATTACTATTTGGCGGAGCAGTCGCTAAGTTGGATCCGCTCTTTTCATAAATCGTTGTCCAGGTATTTCCACAATCGGTAGACGCTGAAACCTTCAGTTTGTCATTTTCATTACTATATTGCGCATAAGCTCTGTCAAAGCGCAATTTAGTATTTGTATTTCCGGAGAAGTCCATCTTTTCATAAACCAGCTTTGCAGTGGCACCGGAAGGCATATTATAGAAATAAAAGAAAAAACTGCTTTGAGACTTTCCATAGCCGCCTAAAGGCTTGGTTAATCCATCAACACCGCTTGGGTCCAGAACAAAAGCATGTCCGGACTCTCCCATATACACGGAATTATCTACCTGCTCGCTATAGGCCTGGTAACTATCAAACTCTTCCCAAAGGCTTGACCCGAAAGGATTGGGATCAAAAGTATAAATGGAAGACATTTCAGCTGTGTTGTTCACATTTGCCATTTCCAACAAATGTGCTGTGCTGTCTACGTTAGCATTAACTTCAATTTTATTTTCACCTTTTGGCAGGTTGACCGGAGAAAAGGTAATGACCGCCGTATCTCCGGCAGCTAAAGTATTCGTTACTTCCTGCTGTACACTGACTGTATCATTAAATGTGTAACCTACATTAAATGTATCTACAGGTTCATTCCCTACATTAACCACCTTCACTTTAGGCTCCATTGAATAATCGCACCATCCGGGCTTATCCATACCGGGAACTACAGCTAAATCAACAATATCGGTACCTGCAGGAGCTGTATAAGACATAGCAGCCTTGTCTCCCGTAATAATTTCCTGATGACCTTCAGAAAGAAAACCAATTACTTCAAGATCCCCTAACTCCATTGGCACATTATTGATATCAGCAGGAATAGTGTAGGTATATTGGCGTTGGATTAATACACCCTGACCGGTGGAATCAATAACATCACCCCACTGACCGGTTATCAAATGCCGTAGCATGTGCATGTGATTATAATCTCCATTAGGCAACACCTGATCCGGATTATAATTTGAGGCTCCGTCCTGAGGTCCGGCAACATTATTTTGGTTAAGCGCGACATTCAAATTCACTGAAGAAGGCGCATTTGTACCAGTAAAATAAACCTGTACATCCACAACCATTTGGCGGGTTTGCAAATCAATGTCAGCTTCCAGCGCTACATTAGCATAAGACGACTGGCTTAAAATCTGGCTGGAGGCATTCTGCCAATCGCCACGGCTCATAGCCGTTCCACTATTCTGTGACATTCCGGAAAACAAGTGACGATTAACCGTCCCTGCAGGAAATCCTGCAATATCGGCCTGGCTTGCAATAGCCGATCCATAACTGGTTGTGTAGTCGGGTTGGCCCGGACCCGGCTGAGCAAAGCTTCCGGTGTGAATATTAATTACAAACACATCGCCCGGATTGGCATCCATGATATCATTGGCTATTCTATGTCCATCCGGACAATAAGGACACTTCATACCGGTAAATTCTTCCAGAATAACATTTTTGTTTTGTGCTGATGAATCAACAGGCAACTGGGCATAAGCCGATGCTGATATAATTACAGCAAGTAAGGATAAAACTATCTTTCGCATAAATAATTGTTTTGAATTTTGCTTTTATTTTCGGCTGTAAATATAAGAAATTATGTAATCCTGCCATCAGTTTAACGTAACATTAACCAAAAACAAATTTCAAATCCAAAATCCTGGCACAATTTTATAATTATAGAGTTGCTTTTATATTCTTATTATTTTTGCCCTCAAAGTATATTATTAAAAAGTTATCTAATCTTAAAACCACAATTAAATGAAGTACTTAGTTTCCATTTTACTTGCTACATTATTAAGCATTACGGCATTTGCCCAGGACCAGACTCTCCCCTCAGTAACCGTTACAAATCTGGATGGAGAAACCATCGATATTTCAGAAATAGAAAATGACGGGAATCCCATTATCCTGAGTTTATGGGCCACCTGGTGTAAGCCATGTATTAAAGAGCTAAACACAATCGCTGAAGTCTATCCCGAATGGCAGGAAGAAACCGGTGTGAAATTAGTCGCTATTTCTATTGATGACAGCAGAAGTTCTTCAAAAGTACTGCCAACGGTGAACTCCAATTACTGGGACTATGAGATTTATCTTGACCCCAACCAGGAGCTAAAAAGAGCACTAAATGTCAACATGATACCAAAAACCTTTATTTTAAACGGCGATAAAGAAATCGTTTGGGAGCATACTTCTTTCTCGGAAGGCAGCGAGTTAAAGCTTATTAAACTGGTAAAAAAATTAAAAGCCGGAGAAGACATTAGCAGTGAAGAATAGCGGAAACAATAAACCGGCATCCCCTCTTAACCTAAGCTTAATGCACAAATAAATGCAGGTTCAAATGCAGGGATGACATTTATTGTAGATAATTTCGAGGTCGTTGATTTAATCAAATTTTATTTATGAGGAAAATCATTAAATTTCTGGCTATTGTATTTTTATCAAGCGGGTTGCAAGCCGGTTTGATGGCTCAAAGCAATAGCTATTCGGGGAATCTTAGTGGCAATATGGAAATTGACTTTCAGCATTACACTCCGGATGCCAAAATCGGTGCTGACACGGTCAGGGAAAAGATAGGATTTCAAAGCTTTGCCAATCTGATCTATCGAAATAAAAACCTGGAAGCCGGATTACGTTATGAAGTATTTGCTCCACCTCTTCAGGGTATAGATGCAGATTTTCAAGGACACGGAATAGCGCATCGCTATCTAACTTACCGTCATGACTTAATTGAAATCACTGCCGGACATTTTTATGAGCAATTCGGGAGTGGCTTAACATTACGATCGTATAATGAATGGGCCCTGGGATATGACAATGCCATTGACGGTGTACGTATAAAGTTAAAACCCGTAAAAGGAATTACCATTAAAGGACTTGTTGGTAAACACAGAAATTACTGGCGCAACAGTCCGGGTACTATCCGTGGTGTGGACGGTGAAATTTATACAAACCAGCTGCTGCCGTTTTTGAAAGATAAGAAAACCAAAATTATTTTAGGAGGTTCTTTTGTAAGCCGGTTTCAGGAAGACAAAAGCATCAGTTACAAAATCCCTGAAAATGTCGGAACTTATGCAGGCCGGGCAAAGATCATTCATGGAGGCCTTCGTTTTAAGGGTGAGTATGCTCATAAGATAAATGATCCTTCTTCGATTAATAATTTTATTTATAAACCCGGGAAAGCTCTTTTATTGGAAGGCACCTATTCCAAAAGAGGGTACGGACTTACTGTTACAGCCAAACGAATAGATAACATGAGCTTTAAGTCCGACTATAATGCCACCGGAATACCGATGGATATTAATTTTTTACCCTCATTAAGCGTCCAGTCCACGTACGAATTAGCCAATATTTATCCCTACGCAACTCAACCTACAGGAGAAATGGGCATACAGGGAAGCTTTTATTATATGTTTAAACGCAATTCAACGCTGGGCGGCAAATATGGAACCCGCTTTACTATAGATTATACAAGGATTCAGGATATTGAACGGGAAGCCCCGACTGACACTACCTATGTTGGAGAACCCGGAACAATGGGGTATGATTCCGACTTTTTCCAGTGGAGTTCCCTGACATTTTTCGAGAATCTCAATATTGGTTTTGATAAAAAAATCAACAGCGACTGGAAATTGCATCTGGAATATGCCAGTATCACTTACGACCCTTTGATAAAAGGAGATCAGGGAGCAGATAAAGTGAATGCGCATCTTGGAATAGCTGACATTGAATATTCCCTGAAAATGCGTCAATCCATCCGGTTAGAGTTAGAACATATTTTCACTGATCAGGAAAACATGCATGAAGATGATTTTTCTGCCGGTGACTGGGCAATGGCCTTAGTGGAATATAATGTTAAAGATTATTTCTTTGCTGTCAAAGACTTATACAACTACCGCAATCCAAGCCCGGGGATCAGTGACATCCATTACTTTAATGTGGCTGCAGGAGTAACGAAAGGCCCTAATCGCATTGCGATTTCTTACGGACGCCAAAGAGAAGGAATCAATTGTGTGGGAGGCGTTTGCCGCCCCGAACCCGCTGCTAATGGATTGAAAATAACAATAACCAGTAACTTTTAAACCGCTTTGTTATCATGAATTTTTCGACACACAGGTGAATGATTAAAGGGGCCGGGTAGTTGGATAATGCAAAGAAAACAATGTTATTTATGGTCATTTATAGTCATTTTCTATACTACCGTGTCCGGCTGCTGTCAAATATAACCGTCTCAGAAAGCCCTGAAGTAAATGACTTAGATACAGTAAAGTAAAATGACGCACGAAGCGCAAATGACTAAAAATGACACGAAGCAAATGACAGTAAGAGATAAAAGCAAGAAAACATAATAATGACATTACCAATATTCTAAAATTTTAAACATATGGATAAAAAAACACAAATTATTATAATCGTCTTTTTACTTTCAGCCTTAACAACCTTTCTTCTTAGCGGGTGTGATCAGATAGAACCTCCTTATAAAGAAAATATCACTTACGAGAGTAAAGACACTGTAAGAAATGTAGTGCTGGAGGAATTCACAGGGCATCTTTGTGTAAATTGTCCGTCTGCCGGAGCAGTCCTCCATAACATGAAAGATATTTACGGCGAGAATTTAATTGTCATTTCAGTTCATGCCGGTTTTTTTGCTCAAACCCAGTCTGCACCCTATGATTACGACTTCACAACGGCTGCCGGGGAAGCACTGGACAATGAGTTTGGTGTCCAATCGTATCCTATCGGCCTTGTTAGCCGAATCAATAACAATGGTCAATACAAATACAATGTGTCAGAATGGAACTTTTATGTTGACTCACTGATCAATGCTTCTCCTGCTGCACTGCTGGAACTCTCAGCAGACTATAATAATTCCTCCCGCGAGGTGGATATCGATGTTTCGGGTTCCGTTTTAAGTCAACTTGACGGTGACTATAATCTTTCTGTTGTAATAACCGAAGATAGCATTGTCAAACCACAAAAGAACAATGACCCCCAAATGGGTCCTACACCAGACATCATGGATTATGTCCATAATCATGTGCTACGTGGATCGGTAAATGGAAATTGGGGCGATAATTATTTTTCCGGCCCCAAAGACTCACTGGATATTCTTCCTCAGAAACAATATACCTACACTATTGACAATGAATGGAGGGCAGAACACTGCAACGTTATTGCATTTGTTTACCGTAGTGATGACAATAACGGAAATGAGTATGAGATCATCCAGGCGGCAAAAGTCAAATTAATACCTTAGGCTGCCAGCCAATTAATGGATAATCCGCATTATTTGTTAAATACAAACAAGAAATCACCTAGTTACAGGGTAGCTTAGTGATTTTATTATGTGAACTGTTTGCGTCTCCAGAAAAACCAGCCGATAACAAGGAGTACAGCCGTATATGCGAGGCTTAAGTATTCGTGTAATAAAACCCCTGACTCAGTGTTAAACAGGGAAAATGACAAACCGGTATAAGCATAGGGAAAATAATTGATATGCTCCCAGTTCGTCAGGATTAAGCCGGCAATTACTCCCATAAGGCCTATCCCAATGGACTTAAAGTTATTTTTCATCCATAAAGAAAACTGAAATTGCAGCGTACTCAAGGCAAGCGTTGCAATAAATATTTTCAGCCCCCACCAGAAAAACCGTTGCAGGTCCGGGCTATAATCTGCAAATCCCAGATCAGGCTTTAACCAGGATAATAAATACACAAAGAGCAATAAGAAAATCACAAATAAAACATGAGTAATGAAGCTCACTAAATTTATGATGCCCCATTTCGACAAATATATCGTTAACCTTGACACCGGCGCCGTCAACAGCATCTTCCAACCTCCATTAGCATGTTCGATATTTATAATCATACTGTTCAGGATAACAACAAATAACGGGATCAGAAAAAAAGCAGAATTATTCCATCCCATACTTAAAAAAGAATCATATGGATTCATTCCCTGCCGGATAAGCTTATCTCCCTGGAAGAAGTAAATTAAAAACACCATCAATGCCAAAAACAAAGGGGCTAATACACTGATCCATAATGCGGGTGTATGCTTAATTTTTTTAAACTCAATTGCAATCATATTTTGGCTCATAACTTATTCGTCTTTTGTTAGGTTTAAGAACATTTCTTCCAGATCGGCCTGATAAACTGAGGCATGATACACATTCAGATTTTCATTCACCAGGGTTTTTGTAAAATCGGCTACTTGCTTTTCATCTGTGCAATCCACTAATAAATATCCGTCTTCGTGTTTTTCCACATTATTATCCTTTCCCAGGATTTCTGCAGCCTTTTTGTTGTCATCTGTGTTAATCCAGGCGCGCACAGCAGACGACTTCATATTTTGAAGTTCTTTCCGGCTTCCCTGAAAGACAAGTTTCCCCTGTTGAATAATCCCAATGCGATGACTCAGTCGTTCGGCTTCACTAAGCAAATGCGTTGAAAGAAAAATAGTAATTCCCAAATCCCGGTTTAAATTAATAAGCAAATCCCGGATCTCCCGGATACCCTTTGGGTCCAGCCCATTTGTGGGTTCATCCAGAATAAGCAACTCAGGCTTTTGCAGCATAGCTGCCGCAAGACCAATCCGTTGCTTCATACCTGTGGAGTAGGTTTTTACTTTAGCATTTGCGGCATGCTCCATTTCCACTTGGTTGAGTACTTCTGAAACCCGCTCTTTACTTACACCGCGGAGATCAGCCTGTAGCTCAAGATTAGCTTTGCCCGACAAATGCTCATACAAACCCGGAGATTCCACTAAAACACCAATATGCTGGTTAATAGAAATCCGTTTCGATTGATCGTAATTCAGGATGGCAATATTCCCCTGACTGCTATGAAGCAAACCCAACAATAATTTTATCGTTGTGCTTTTCCCCGCACCATTCGGTCCTAAAAAAGAATAAATCTTCCCTTTTTCAACTTTAATATTCAAATCCTTTACAACATTCTTTTTCTTACCATAAGAATAAGTCAGTTGCTTTGTTTCAATGGCGTTTTCTGTCATATTATGTTTTGTATTTGGATAGAATTTAAATCAATCAGATAATTATAAATAAAAAGCGACATCAATAATTTCTCTCATGGATGAACTAAAGTTTATCTCTTTAAATATACTTTTCACGTCTTTTGAAAGAAATGAAATTTTTTCCAATTCAGTATGTTGCAAAAAAATCATGCTCAATAAATCCCGGCTGCTTGTTTCGTCAGTTATTTCAAGACTTTCAAGGTACTGAATAAAATCCGTTACTATTCTTGGGTCTTTAAGGCTATATTTTTTGGAAACCGTAATGCCCAATACGGTTCTTTTATCAATATGCAATAATCTATTTTCCACTAAATTGTCGCGCACATGCAGATAAAACGGAATTTGTACGCTTAAATCTTCCACCCATGCTTTCAAAGTCTTGTTAACAGGACTTCTTCCGATAACCTGAATCATCTCATTAATCATTGAATGAGGTGTGGGACAGTCATCATTAATAAACAAATGTCCTTCTTTAAACTTAATTTTTCCCATCAAAATGGTTTCGACTATGGCAGAAAACGTAATGATGTTTTGCATTCTTTCTTCCGGAACGATCTTCTCCTGCTGAGGATCCGAATGATTTAACAAAACCATCCGGTGAGGTAATTTCAAGTCCTTCATGTTTTCTTATTTTCCTCTGAACAATTTTGTCACAACCGCACTCTCTGTGAATGAGAACAAAATATACTGGATGTTCTATTTTTTAAATTTAATTTCCAAATTTACGAGTTTTTATATAATTCCAAACGGTTTTTTAAACTTTTTAATGCCTTTGCTCATCGTTGCAGTTAGCTATATGAGCCAACTTAACTCCATAACCCGCAATTTGCTTATTCGCATTTTTTTGAATTGACATTTTGATAGCCTGTAGCATCATTTCTACTGTTTTGGTTAAGGCATAGTAATTCTGCTCGCCTTTCAGCTGATGCAGTATAGACTTTTCCAGGAACTCTTTATATTTTATAATTTTGTTTTCTATCGGTTTTCTACTATTTTTATCAAATTATTATCGCTAAAAAACAAGATGTAAAATGCAAAAAAGTGATCTAAATTTATTTTTTGCCAGAATACGTAACATTCATACGTTTGTCATCCTGATTCTTGTAATCATTCTGATGACTTCTGTTTTTTATACCTATACCTTTGGAGCCCTGACAAAGCTTCAGCTGGAAAGTAGTTATCTGCTAATTATCCTTATTGCTTTAGCCAATCTTTCAGCTGTTCTGTATTCTGCTGTTATAATCCAAAGAAACCAAAAGAAACTTGATTTTCAAGCTACGCTGGATAAAAAAACCACTTCCTATCGCAAAGCTTACCTCCGCCAAATGATAATCATTTCGTTTTTTATTCTTATCGATACCATTACATTTTTGCTCACAGGTAATAAAGTATTATTTTTAATGGCTTTTGCCGTATTGATATTTTTGTTTTCCCTGAATCCTTCCAAAGAGAAATTCATAAAGCATACGCCGTTATCTGAAGCTGAAAAAAAACTCTTCGATTAGATATTTTTTCCAATTTATCATTGGTTCAAATTTGCATTTCCCCGATCAAAATTGTACTTTTATGCATAATTATTCATTTTCATAAAATAATAACGCAAAAAATATGATCAAGATTTACCACAACCCAAGTTGTAAAAAGAGTCGCGCAGGACTGGAATACCTGAAAGAAAAAGCAAGCAATTTTGAAGTCGTTAAATATCTAACTGACCAGCCATTTACTTTTGAAAGTCTTTCTGAATTAATCGATAAACTGGATATTTCTGCCGAAGAACTTATTCGCACACAGGAGTCTACTTACAAACAACATTATAAAGGAAAAGAGTTAAGTAAAAATGACTGGATCCAAGCAATGGTTGAAAACCCAAAATTAATCGGGCGGCCGATCGTAGAAAGAGGGGAAGCCGCCGTATTGGGCAACCCGCCGGAAAATATCGACAGGCTTTTTTGAAGGATTAAGCCATAAAAATGAAGACTCATTAAAAATCAAGGCCATATGAAGACTCGCAAAGAAAAAGACTCTTTGGGTTATGTTGACGTTCCCGCTGATAAATATTGGGGAGCTCAAACACAACGCTCAAAAGAAAATTTCCCTATCGGAACAGAACTAATGCCTCCCGAGATCATAGAGGCATTTGCCATCCTGAAAAAAGCATCAGCCCTGACGAATCAGGAGCTGGGTGTTCTGGAAAAGGAAAAAGCAGAACTTATTGTGCAGGTATGTGATGAAATTTTGGAAGGAAAGCATGATGACCAGTTTCCGCTGGTCGTTTGGCAAACCGGCTCCGGCACACAATCCAACATGAATTTTAATGAAATGATTGCCAACCGGGCCAACTACATAGCCAAAGGATCCATTGAAGGTAATGATCCTGTTCATCCGAATGATCACGTCAACAAATCACAATCTTCTAATGACACCTTCCCTACAGCGATGCATATAGCTGCTATAAAAATGCTCCGTGAAGTTACTATCCCCGGAATAACAACACTCAGAGACACACTGAACAAAAAATCCAAAGAATTCAAAGATATCGTGAAAACCGGGCGCACCCATCTGATGGATGCAACGCCCGTAACGATGGGGCAAGAACTGTCGGGTTATGTCTCCCAATTAGACCATGGCTTAACGGCGCTAAAAAATACGATCCCTCACTTATACGAACTGGCCCTTGGAGGAACGGCTGTCGGGACTGGCCTGAACGCACCAGGGGATTATGATAAAAAAGTAGCTGAAACCATCGCCCGTCTGACAGGAGAAAAGTTTATTACAGCAGATAACAAGTTTGAAAGCCTTTCTGCCCATGATGCTATCGTCAGTGCTTCCGGCGCCCTGAAGACCTTAGCCGGTAGTTTGATGAAAATAGGACATGATATTCGTGTGCTTGCTTCCGGACCACGCTGCGGCATTGGCGAGTATAACATTCCCGCCAACGAACCCGGTTCATCGATCATGCCCGGCAAAGTGAATCCGACACAAGCTGAAGCCCTTACTATGGTGTGTGCACAAGTTATGGGGAACGACGTGGCTATCAATGTCGGAGGCATGAACGGACATTTTCAACTAAATGTTTTTAAACCTGTTATGATCTACAATTTCCTCCAGTCAGCCAGGTTATTGGGAGACGCATGCCAAAGCTTCTCTGACCGCTGCGCTGAAGGAATAGAACCCAACCATAAAAATATTGAAAAGAACCTGCGCAATACATTAATGCTTGTTACAGCGTTAAATTCACATATCGGTTATGATAATGCTGCTACAATAGCGAAGAAGGCGCATGAGGAAAATCTTACCCTGCGTGAAGCTGCTCTCGACTCCGGGCTGGTTACAGCAGAACAATTTGATGAATGGGTTGATCCCGAAAAAATGGTATAAGCAAAATAGTCTCTGTCTATAATGTCCGGTTTCTGCGTTGTTGCTCGAATTTAAAACAGTCATCCCGTATTTTAATAGTTCACATTATCAAATGACGATTAGAGCTATGAATATATATTGCGGATTTTAGTCCATAAGATGGTAACGAAATTAAATCCCAGCGACGATGTGCCGGGAGATTTCTCAGCCCTGAAACCCTCGCTGACGCTCGGATTTCAGGCTCCGAAATGACAGATTGTATGTTATGAGGATGGGGAAAAATGGAAAAACGGCCACGCCGTGTTCCTATTTTTAATGGCGTGGCCGTTTTTCCATTTTTCTTCTCTACTCCTTAAAAACGCTGTCATTTCGATGGAGACTTTTTCGAAGCGGAGCGGAGAAAAAGCCGACAGAGAAATCTCCCGGCGAATAGTCGCGACATTTATTGAAAATTTTTCCGTTGTTTATCGTTACCTGTATGGGCCCATTTTATAACTCTGCGGTTTATACTTATCCATAATTGCCTTTATCAATACAAAACAAAACCCTCTCATTTGTATATTTCAATCGGGCCTACTGTTGATAAAATCTTCACGCCCCCGATAAATGCGCAGTTTACTAAGGTAAATGAGCAATTTTCGGGCAAGCGTAACGCAGTAAATGGGACTTTATGGACAGAGACTAAATAAGAGTACATAGCTTAAACACTTTGATCTATGTACTCTTTAATTTTATTCGAAAACGCGGCGATGTCTGTATATTGCTTCTTTACTCATTTCTTTTAAAACCGAAGCAGCATTAAGGATCATTGCCTCAGAAGGCGGGAATGGAACAGGCTTTACGCCCAGCTTTTTCTTGGTCTTTTTGGATAACGCATCTATGCTTCCATTCGTCTGAATGTATTCATGTTCAAAATGCCATTCTGCCGTAACCGGATCAGTTTTTATGACCTGATCAGAACCCGCTTCAATAAATTCCAGTCGTCCTCTAATTGTTGTATGTTTCCTCATCCGGGTTTCCAAAACATCGCAGGATATTGTTTTGGTTTTCTTTGTTTTTATATCGTTCCCCAGGCTGTCTTTTTTAACATTTCCATTTTCATCGTATACGTACTCCCATCCATCATCAACAGTTTTAGTTTCCGTATATTCCGACTGCTTGACCTGTTCCGGTGAAACCATGATTGCTTTTAATTTCAGGTCAATATAGTAATCATAGTTCACCCCGTCTCTTGCCTGGGTATCGTAATTTTTCCATTGGGAATTCAAGTCAGCCATGCTAATTTTGAAGAGTTCATTTTTAAATCCTTCCGGCAATGGAGTTCGTGAGTTGTTGGTCATTGTAAAAAGCACCTGTGTCTGCCCTTTTGCTAATGCATGCTGCAGTAGCTGATCCGTATCTTTGTATGATGGCAGGATACGTTGGACGCGTTTTAACTCATTATATGCTTTGCGGGCATCAAAACGGGAGTCCGATTTGAGAAGCTTACGGGCATGCGCATACAAATATTCGGCAGCCTTTTTCTGGGCATTGATTTTTTCCCGGGCATAATCTTTATAGGTGAAATCAATTCTATCAAGCACTTTATTCGGTAGTCGTCTTACTTTGTTTTGACGATTTTCCATCTGTTCATAAATATGGTATATCTCCTCGAAAACAGAAGGCTGGCCGGTCATTCTTAATTCTTTAATTCGCTTTTCATCTTCTTCCATAGCCATGTGATAGGCTTTTTTCAAAACGCCTAATTCATCTTTTTTATCCGGTTTACGGGATAGTTTTTTTACGGATTTCTCAATTGCCTTATCATATTGTCCTCTTTGCAAATATTTCTTTGAGGACACACAACCGGCCAAGCTTATAATAAGGAGAAATAAAAGTATACGTTGCGCCATGGTTCCTTTTTTTAGTGATTTATAACAAATTCCAGGCCAAATTCTACACTTACCAATCTTTTCATGATAAGAGCAAAAAAGGGCGTACAATTATAATCTGTAAAAATATTCAAAAAAAATTGTTTAATCTCATTCAATGTCCTTGACATTTGATCCGTTTTTTAATATTTATGTAAAAACTTTTCGTATGGATATTCAAATCAGAGATCGATTAATGGAATATTGGGAAAAATATTTTCCCAACACAGAATTACCACTTGCATTTTTCTACTCAACAACTCCGGAAGTGCCGCCGGCAAAGACACCGTCAGGTCATCGCTGTATTTTTGCAGACATCAATAAAGTACGCAAAGGGGAATCATTGGCATTTCATAAAGACAATATCGGTTGCTGGGGTGGCCAAAAATATGCCGGATATCGCTCAGGCATAACCTCCACATTTCCCTATTTCCTTTCATGTGGTATTGAAGGAGAGCTTGAAGGAGAACGCTATAAAAAAGATCCGGAGTTAGTTAAAGAGATGATGGATGGATTTCCCGAAGTTAAAGCTGGCGATAAATCACTTGTCTTTAAGCGCTGGGATAAATTAACAGAAAATGACCGGCCGGAAGTAGTGATCTGTTATGCTAAGCCTGATGCTATTTCCGGATTGTTTATGTTGGCCAATTACGACCGGCCCGGGAACAATAATGTGATCAGCACAATGGGATCAGGCTGTTCCCAAACGATCTTGTATCCCTATCTGGAAAAGGAAAAAGAAGAACAGAAAGCTTTTTTAGGTATGTTTGATCCGTCAGCCCGTCCCTTTATACAAGAAAATCTACTTTCTTTTGCTACACCATATGACCGGTTTGTTCAAATGGTAAAGAATATGGACGAAAGCTTTTTGATCACCAAAACATGGGATACGATTAGCAATCGTATGAAGAAAAACACTACTTAGTGTCCGGGTAGAGCGGCTCGTTACCTTGCCGCTCCCCCACAGACCCGTACGAGCGGATTTCCCGCATACGGTTCCTCTCAATTTGGTTTTGCTAAAAGACAAGAGTGGTATATCTTGGGTTTTAGCAAAGGT
>JAIPBW010000061.1 GCA_021738505.1 Bacteroidales bacterium
TCGTTCAATGACTTGTTCAAATTCTACGGTGTTTTCTTTTTTAGCCATAACTTATATCTTTTTGCGCTAAGGTCGGAATTTTGCTAAATAATCATTCTCCTGTGTGTCGAAAAAATTTTCGCCATGGATGTTTCATATGATTAAATTTGATTAATTCGGTTTATTGTTTACCCCGCCATATCATGCGGAGGAACTCGTCCCGATTCCATCGGAACTCGGTTCATATGATTAAACTTGATTATTCCTGATTTAATTTTACTCATACTTCGGGATGGAGGTTCCTCCGGTTTTACCGAAGCTCTTTCCATATCCCTATAAAAGTTGATTATTATTTATACCCGCTAATTTAATAGCTGCTAAAATTATAAAATTTAATCTGATTGATACCAAAAAAAGTAATTTTTTTAAAACTGCTCTATAGCAATGTTGTCTATAGATGTTTTAAAACTCCGATCATAGGCAGTTCGACATAAAAGGTATTATTACCAGTGTTGAGCCAATTCTTTTGAAAAAATGATGCTGTTTTGGTGAAGTATTACGGCTTACAAATGTTTCAGCATTGTTTTAATCTCAGCCCATCGATGTTCATCAATTTTAGCTCCAACGAGTTCAATGACCATTCCTGCCAACAGAGAACCGATATCCCCGCATTTTTTCAAATTGTAATTGTTGATGTATCCATATAAAAACCCGGATGCATAAAGGTCACCGGCACCTGTGGTGTCTATAACCTCGGATGGGATGGAGGCAACTTCATACAATTCACCGTTGGAGTGGATTACAGAACCATTCTTACCGGTTTTGATAACAGCAATTTTTGTTTGTTTGCCTAACTTATAAAAACCGTCTTCTGTACTTCCTTTGCCGTAGGCTTTGGCTTCTTCTTCGTTAGCAAAGACGATGTCCACGTTATTGTCAATGTATTCTTCCAAAAAGTCCAAATTGTCTTCAACGATGTTAAAGCTGGCTAAATCTATAGAAACTTCCGCTTTTGCAGCTTTAGCCAGTTCGGCTATTTTTTGCATCAGTTCACGGTTTTGCACCAGATAGCCTTCTAAGTGAACAATATCATATTGTTCAAACACCTGCTGAGGAAGATCTTTTGCTGTCATTTCAATGGCAGAACCAAGGTGTGTGGCGAATGTTCTTTCTGTATCCTGGGTAATTATTGTAATTGCACGACCTGTATTTGTGGACCCGGTGAGAAGATGGGGTTTGATATTATATTCCTCAAGTTCTTTGCGAAAGAAATCTCCTGTTTTGTCTTTCCCCACTTTTCCAATATAACCGGACTCTATACCTAATTTAGCCAGACCTCGCATAGTATTAGATGCAGAGCCTCCGGAAGCTTGTTCTTTATTATATTTTTCCGTGGCCTTATCTATTTTAGATGCTACTTTTTCAGAAACCAATTGCATACTGCCTTTGGCCAGGTCAAAATCTTCTAAAATTGATTCATCATTTACTTTCACCAGTACATCGACCAGTGCATTTCCTATTCCTAATACGCTTTTCATAAGATTATATTGATTTTAATTGTGATACAGAGGTTTGTGTTATTATTTTCTGACACATGCTATGTTCGTTAATCGAATAATAAATACTCTCGTAATGCCGGGCAAAAAATGATGACCAGGCTCTTGTAGTATTATTTGATTTGTGTCTCTGATTATTTTGCCTGTATGTCGTGAGTACAAAATAATAAAACAATATTTTTTTTTGCAAAGGTATTGCTTATTTAAAAACATGCATTATATTTGCACCACTTTTTCGGAAATAAAATTCCTCCTTAGCTCAGTTGGTTAGAGCATCTGACTGTTAATCAGAGGGTCCTTGGTTCGAGTCCAAGAGGAGGAGCTCTAAAAATTAAGGAGTTACGTTAATGTAATTCCTTTTTTTATTCCTATCTGTAACACATTTGTAACACAAATGCATAATTAGATCTTTAAAAACACTTTTTTTTCGTTCAAAATAGCCAATTGAACAATCACTGTTTAAACTCAACTGGCTTTCCTATTTCCTCAGATAACTCAAACATCTTTTTCCATGACTTTCTGATAACAGATTTTGGCATCCCAAATTTTTTAATATTTGATTCTTTATTTACCATATTGTGTGTATTGGGTGACATATACTGATATTTAACTTTGCCGGAAACATATACCTTAACAGGATCCTCTTCAATGATGGAAAAATTAAGTTTAACACGATAGGATTGTATTTCTAACGTTGTTGCCTCTATTTCCCTGTAATCAGTGGTAATTGTCTTTAGTTCTTTATCTGAATAATAAATTGGCTTTTGTAGGTTTTATTAATCCGGGTTGAGCTAAAAAAACCCGATGGTTAACCGGGTTAATAATAATCATTCTAAGGAACGGTCAGTCTTACTTTAGGAGGGTTGCCTGTTGTTGTAACGTCCTCTTCCAACAATTCACCCTCGTAATAAACAGCCACCCGCTGATAACAGATAGTCGATTGTCCTAAACCGATAAAAATTTCATCGCCGGAATGTGCTGTAACTTCTTTGCTCCAGCTTTCGCCGTCATCAAATGTATATAAGTCCCCAGGCGGCCCATAATTGTTTAGCCATACATAGCCGCCATATTCACAATCGGCTTCATATTTTAATATGTTATTATCCTCTTTTTCGCAGCTAACTAATAATAGCACGGCTGCAATGATAATTAGTTGTTTCATAATATAAGTTTTTGGTATTCTCAAAGTTAAGTAATTAATTTCAGATATGAAATTTCAAACTAATGATTTAACTAATTTATAATCATTCTAAGCTTCCTCCTCCAGTTGTTTTAGCATTTCCTCGATCTCCTCCGCGTCTTCCTGGGTATCTGCAACAATAGTTAAATTATTTCCGGTTGGTTGCTCAATAGTTGTCTTTGTATTGGCAAGTTTGGGAAGGGCATACTGCAGCAAGTCAATGATAAGCTTTACCCGTTCTTTTGGTTCAATTGCTTTTAAATCTTTGCTAATCTGTTCCATATTATCATCAATCAATTGATGTATTGTTTCCCGGAGCTGTTCTGTTGTTTTGTTTCCTTTGCCTTTTGGCCTCCCGTTTGGGTTCCCTGATAATCCTTTTTTAAATGGCATAATAACCTCCTTATTTTGTTGTTGTTAATAATTGTTTTTTTCAATAGATTTTTCTTTACAATCTGGCTGTTCAGATTGCAAGCATTGGCGCAATAAATGTTCAATGTTTTTAAGCCTTTGAATGATTAGTGCTTTTTCTGATTCTGAAAAGTCTAAATTTTCCATGTCATGAATTTTTGGTTAATATTTGTTTCAGTTCCTGTAATCGTTGCTTATATGGTAAAAAGGTTTTGTTACCGTTATTTCTTTTCACAATGGCAAGGTGGCTTTTAATAAATAGGGAACAGTCCGTTATTGTGCTGTATGAGTTTAGTTTTATGGGTTGTGTTGGTAGTTTATTATTTGCAAAGTAGTTTTCCAGCTCTGCAATATCATTGTTCCAGTTTTGTGGCTGCTCAATTCGTTCAGTTTTGAATGTTTCAGGTTTTGACAACGATGCATCATTTAAAAATCTTTTTTTCTGGGGTGTAACTTTGGTAACTTTAGTAACTTTTTCAGATACGGGCTGTGATGGTTGTTTCCTGAATTTTCGCCAATCCTGTTTTATTAAATAGTCTGCAATGTCTTTACCTTCGCTTTTATCCCGTTCGGGGGCCAACTGCTGCAGTAAATCCGAAAATATAAAACGTGTGCCGGGTAAACGCTTTTCGTATTCTTTGGCTTTGGTTTTCCATTCGTTGAAGGTGTTACCATCTTTTGAAAGATCTGGGAACACATAAACAAAACGCCCCTTTAATGCTTTCAGCTTGTCAAATGAAAAACTGCTTTTGTTGTAAACTGCCAACCAAATAAGGCTTTCGGGTGTTTCAGGCAATCCAAAATACAGCGTACCGTAAACGGCTGTTTTTGGGGCTTCAACCAACGCAACGGGGTTGTGTGGGTATTCGCTCAAAAGGTGTTCGCCAAATAAACAAGTGATTCGCTTATCCTGCTTTTTGTATGCTTCCAACCATTCAGGTAACGGCTTTTTGTTCCGGGTGTGGTGTTTTTCAATTATTGAGTGCAAAAAGTCCGTGCCTGTTGTGTGGTTCTCCTGATCAAATTGTTTTACCTGAATAGCCCGGACGTTCCCGGCATTGTCAATAAACGAGAAAGTAACCGCCCCTGCCCTGTAACCTTTTGCAACCGTACCCAATCGGTACAGCTGTATAACCTTTTCAACCTCATCAACTTCAAAGGGAAACTGTACATTGTAAAGCAGATTCTGTATAAACATGTTCTTTTTGTAGCGTTCGGGCTGTAATGTTTGCCGGAATGTTTCAAAGTGAAAAAATACGGGTTCAGGTTGGGGCTGTGGCATTACCTTTTTTCGTTGAGGTTTCCGGTTGTTCGGTAATTCCGAACGGTCGCCCCTTTCCTCTTTCTGTATTGCTTTTGTGTATCCGTCCAAATAAGGGTTTAAAAAGTAATGTCCGTCCCCTTTGTCGCAACGTCCGTACTGTTCAGGCAAATATTCTCCTGTTTGGGTGTCGATATAGCGCACAAACCGTTTTTTACCACATTCCGGGCAAATGAATTTCCGGCTACCTGGGTCCAGTATAAATCTGTATGAATTATTTATGCTTTTCATGGCTCATTAAAAAGGAACAACATCATTATCCTGTCTTTTGTATTCGACAAAAGCCGCTAATTTGTTTTGGGAAGCTCTTTGCACAGGAATTTTTAAGGCTCTGATTTGTTTTATAAAGTTTATCTTTTTGAATGGTGTTATTCCATCATCTGCACAGAAAGCCCGGTATTCCTGATACAATTCTTTTATCAGCTTATACTGGTCGCTGCTTTTTATCAATTCATTTTCATCTAAAAACAACCGAACGCTATTGCTCTCAGTTTTATACTGCTCAATGGCTTTCTTTGCTGCTTCACAATCCGAAAAACGTTTTTGTTTTAATAAGCTGTTTAGGCCCTTCAGTACCCAATTGAATACGCCCGAAAGTTCTTTTTCAATGATTTTGTTGTGTAGTTGTTTATCCTGCTGCTCCTCTGGAATAGTTTCATCAAATGGAATAATCAAAAACCGCCTAAAATATGCATCCGTGTGTTCAACATCCTTGGGTAATTCGTTTACATTGAATATCATTTTTGCATATTGTTGCAGGGTAAAGGGTTGCCCGTATGGCAGCCGGGCCTCCACTGGTTCGCCTGATACCATTTGTTTAAACGTGGCTGTTTCAAGCTTTCCATTAATTTCACTGGCATAATTCACTAATTTATTGGCGATCTTTGCCCGGAAATAACCGTTTTCATTTGTAAGGCTTTGCAGTGAAAAATTACTTACATTTTCAGCGCCCAGTAAAGCATTCACAACTTCATAAAAAACACTCTTACCATTTGCCCCGGTGCCATAAAGGATTAAAGCTTTTTCCTCCTTTAATGCCTTGCTGCCATTTCTTATAAAGATATAGCCCAGGTATTCAGCCAATATCTGTTGCCGCTCTTTGTCGGGTAATACCTTATTCAAGTATTGTTTAAACAAAGGTGCTTCTGCTTCCGGGTTGTAATCAAAAGGTAATTGATAGGTCAGGAAGTCCGAACGTTCAAACGGTCTTAGTTGTGGCCCGCTTTGACTGGAGGGGTTAATTTCAAAAGTGCCATTCTTTAGATTTATCAGTACAGTTTCTTTATTCTGCTCCGGTGTTGGAAGATATGCTGTTGCAAGAAATTGTTTAAATAACTGCTCCCGGAATTGATAAAACCGCGCCTCATATTTTTCAATGCCCATTTGTTCGGCTGCTTCACCTAAAAACTTCTGAAATGTTTCCTTGTCGATATTATTCCAGTATGTTCCATTGAAAGAATAAATAAAATCGTGGTTTTTGCACAATCCCCAATTTTTTTGAGCTGCGATGCTTAAAATATTTTCTATTGTGATAGAAAGATAGTGTTTCGTTTTTAACTTAAACTTTCCCAGCTGTCTGCGGACTTCGTTTGCCTGCTTGCTGTCTTCTGGCAAATCTTTTAACTTACGTCTTAGCTCTTCCATTTCAGGGAATGCCCGGATTTTAAAATCTATTGGCTCAACCTGTTGGATTAACTGGTGTAATATTTCAGCGTGTGGTGTTGCAGTAATTGCTTGCTTTTTCAAGTCCTCAACGTGGTTTAAGATCGTTTCCGGGCTGTTGAGGTCTGTAAAATCCGGATTTATATCAATAGCATCATTTTTCATTGTCCGCTAATTTTACAAGGTTCATCACTATTTCTTCAAAGTCCTTTTTTTGTTGAATATGCTCTGCAGGAACAATGGCCTGTGCAATGTCCCATCCGTTTTCAAAAACAGTAACATGGAATGCAATAGAAGATAAGGCCTCAACGCTATATGTTATTTCCCTGGTTTTTGTATCTTTACCGGGTCTTTTATGCTTTGGGCTGGTAGTGGTTTTATTTGCCATTGTTCAGCCCTTTCTTTTTTAAGCTTGCCAGGTGCTCTTCTGCTTCCTGCTCAATTTCAGCGTTTGACTTTTTGCGGCCGTCTTTAAGATATTCCAGTAATTCAGTACGGGAAAAATACAGGCGTTTGCTTCGCTTCATTACAGGTAATTCGCCTTTTGATACCTTGCTGTACATTGTGGGTACTGTAAGGCTCAAAAATTCGGCTGCTTCCTGGATGGTTAAAAGCTGTTCGGGTTGGTCGGTGGGTTCAACCGTTTGGGGTGGGGTTTCTTTAAAAACCTTGCGAACTGAACTTTGTATTAAGTTGCTTAATTGTTCGCTGTCTAATTGTACGATAATCATTTTACAACAGTTTTAAATTATTACTGCTGCAAAAAGACAAAGCAAAGAATACCCCTATCAATACCCATTTATACTATGGGGTACGTTTAGGGTATAGTATTTTTATAGTTTTTCGTTTTCTGTTTCCCTTTTCAATTGTAAAGGGCTTTTGTATGGCAACCAATCAGTAATACAAATTCGTTCCTTTTTAGGTGGTTCGCCTTTGCCCTTATTAAGATTATCCCAAACCGAATTTTCATTAAACGGTTGAGGTTCTGCAATTCCTTTTTTAACAAACTGAAAAGATTTACATATCCAGTTTTTTGTTTCTGTATCGGTGTTTAATAAAAAGCCGTTGTATTTAAGCCGTCTAAAAACCTCAACAAACTTGTTTTGGTTATGAGGAAATAATAGTATTTCGCCTAACTATTCGCCCTGTAACGCTTTCAATAATTCAGCTTCTTTATTCGGGAAATACCCTTTTAGTTCAGAATGTATTTTTTCAATTGTTTCGTTGTTTTTTAATGTAATTGGTTTTTCGTTCAGTTCAGGTTTTTGCTTAACAATCGGTTGAGGTGGCAACGCTTTTAAATTCTGAACTTCATTTGTATGACCTGCTTGTATTGCTTCTTCAATCTCTAAAACTTCTTCATAGAACATATTGCCGACAAACTGTCCTTTCGTTAAACTAAAAAGATTAACGGTAAAATCATATTCACTGAGTTGGTGCAATTCATCTGCACATTGCTTTATTTTTTGTTCTTCAGATGCCAGGTCAATTAAAATATTTAGCTCTTTTTTTCGCTCTCTTATTTGTTCTTTCAAATGGTTCTTAAATCTTTCTATTACATCCAGGCAGCCATTAAAAAACTCATCTGGTTCATAGTATTCTTTCTTTGCTTTTTGCGCCTCTCTGTTAAAATACCTTTCTAAATAATTTCTATTATTAAAAAAACCTCTCATTACAATCTGTAAATAATCCATGTCTTTCATGCCTTTTAATTTTATTTTTTCAGAGTTACTAAAGTTACTAAAGTTACGCCCTGAAAAAACTTATTTTTTTTAATTTGCTTTCTTAAATCCGCTGGTTAAAGCATCCGTTTGTTTTTGTATTTGTTCGTTCTCAAAACTATCTAAATAGCTTTCTGTTATGTTTACTGAGCTATGGCCCAATAGTTCGCTAATCATTTCCACTTGTGCCCCGGAACGCTTTAATACAGTTGCAAAACTATGCCTTGCAAAATAGGTGGTTACCTTTTTATCTATTCCTAATTCACTTGCTATTTGATCAATGTATTTATTGATAATCTTAGTTAATTGCTGGTAAATAGCTCTTTCTTTCTCCGGGCTGATTCCTTTTTGCAGGTGTGGAAATATATAAGCATCTTTATTGATTGAAGGCCGGCCCCATTTTTTTATAATATCCCAGCTTTCTGGCTTTAATGCGATGGAAATGGTTCTGCTTTCCTTTTTGCTTCGTTTGGTTTTTTCCCTTTTGTATCGTAAAATATTGCCGTCGATATTCTCCCATTTCAATAAACAAAAATCCTTTACATTCATCCCGTTACATAGGTAAAGGAATAACCAATAATCCTTGGCCATGTCTTTAGTGGTTCCCGGTGTTGACTGATAGTTGTATATTTTTACTAGTTCCTCAACGGTTAAGGCCTTTTTAATATTCCTGCTTGTGGGAATAGAATACTTGTTTTTTCCTGTTCCAAAAGGATAAACGCTTTTATCAATGTTTTGCAGGTTGTAAATAGTTCTCAGACTTCTGGTGTAAATCCCAACTGTTGAAATGCTTCTGTCGTTTTCAAGCATCCAGTTTTCGTATTTTTTTAGCAGGTTCGGGGTAATTTCTGCAAAAGTCAAATTATCCTTAAATTCATCAAAGCTTCTTTTAGCACATTGATAACTAACAGCCGTTCCTATTCGTTTTTCAAGCTTTAACTGCTCAATATATTTATCAAAAGCAAAAGAAACGCTGTTTTGTATATTGCGCTGCTCAAAAAATCCCTCCTCAAATGCATCAAATGAAAAGACGTGCAGATCGTTTATTATTGTGTCTGCTTTTTCATTGAAATGATAAAGCTTTGCATAAATTTCTTTCTGTTCTTTGGTTCTCCTTTTGGCATACATAACTTTCTGAAACTCCTCCGGGGCTAAATCAATCCCAGTTGAAAAATATTTGCGTTTACGGTTGAAGGTAATTTTAATTTTCACAGAGCACTTACCGTTTTTTTTCGGTCTGTGCTCATCCAGGAAAATGCTTGCTTCTGCTTTTTTCATGTCTAAATATTTTTGTAACACATTTGTAACACAAAAGTAACATAAAAAAACAAAACAAACAAATAAAACCACAAAAAACAGTAAACGTAAAAAACACATTATCAGATTTAAAACTAATATATCTTTGTTTATGTTATTTGTTTGTTTTGCGTGTAATTTATGACTGTTAATCAGAGGGTCCTTGGTTCGAGTCCAAGAGGAGGAGCTTCAAAAAAGGTGCTTGCAGAGATAAATGCAAGTACCTTTTTTTATTTAAGGAAATGATAAAGAGAGAACCCATAGATGCGGCCTCAAGGAATAATCAGTTTTTCTCGAGTAAAAATCACATTATAATTCCGCACAAAAAAACCTTTCCCTGCGAATGGGGGAAAGGTTTTTTTTTTGATTCCCTTACGGAATGTTGCGAAGGGATATTTTATTTAACAAAAGGCTTACGCGATTAGCGTAATTGCCTATAGCTTATAAATGATCTTGAAAATATTGTTCTATTTTTTTGTATAAATGCAGGCGGTCAATACCGCTGACATTGTGCTCATGTCCGGGATATACAAAGTAATCAACCATTTTTCTTTGCTTAATAGCTGCTTTTAAGAACTTTAAGCTGTGTTGCCAGACAACAACCGGGTCTTTGGTTCCATGAATGACAAGTAGGCGACTGTTCAGGTTGCCTACTTTATTTAGCAGGTTTGCTGATTCATAGCCGTCAGGATTGTCTAATGGAGTGTCCATGTACCGTTCTCCATACATCACCTCATAATACTTCCAGTCAATAACAGGGCCTCCGGCTACACCTACTTTAAATGTTTCCGGATGTTCAAGCAGCATGGAGATTGTCATGAAACCGCCATAACTCCAGCCGTCCACACCAATTCTGTTTGTATCTATAAAAGGCTGGTTCTTTAGAAAATCAACACCTTTCATTTGGTCAGCTACTTCAACTTCGCCAACATTTCTGTGTATTATGTTCTCAAACTCCAGTCCCCGGTTTGCTGAACCGCGGTTATCTACAGTGAAAACGATATAGCCCTGGTTGGCCATATAATTAAGAAAAATGTTTCCTCCACCCAGATAGGTATTTTGGATTAGTTGTGCATGCGGGCCACCATAAACATAAATTAGAGCGGGGTATTTTTTCGATTCATCAAAATCGTGTGGTTTAATCATCCGGCAATATAAATCGGTTTGGTCATCGGCTGCTTTAATCGTGAAAATTTCCGTTTTGCCGATTTTATAGTTTTCTTTGAGCGGGTTGTTCGCTTCAACTAACGTTTGATGAATTTTATTTTCTTTAATTGATCGTAATGTATATTCACTTCCGGTTTCTATATTGCTGAAAACATCAAGGAAATAATTTCCGTCGTGGCTTATTTTTACATTATGTGTTCCTTGTTTTTGGGTTACCTTTTCAATGTCTTTGTTATCAATATCTACGGTATAGAGATGACGCTCAACAGGACTTTCTTTCGTTGTTGTGACGAAAACCTGTTCTTTCTTTTTATTAAAGCCATCGATGCTTAAAACATCATAATCTCCGGTTGTTACCTGATGAAGAAGTTCCCCTTTTGTATTATAAAGATAAAGGTGCTGAAAATTATCACGTTCGCTATACCAAAGGAATTGATCCTCATTCCAGGGAAGAAAGACCGGTCCGTGCTCAGGCTCTACATATTTTTCATGTTTTTCTTCAAATAATGTATTTATCTTTTTTCCGTTTTCTGCGTTATATGCGTTAAGCTTCAGGTGATTTTGATCGCGGTTCAAAACGGCAACATAGATGACTTCACCATTAGGATGCCACGTGACGTTAGTAAGATATTGTTCTTTGGGTTCTCCCGTATTCAGATAAATCGTTTCGCTGGTATTCAGGTCAAAAACGCCAATTGTTACATGGTGACTGGCCTGTCCCGCCATGGGATACTTTTTATTTTCTACGCTGGCAATCCGGGTTTCGATATCCACTAAAGGATAATCGGTTACCATAGTCTCATCTTTTCTGTAAAAGGCTAACTTATCTCCCTTATCATTCCAGAAGGTTCCTTTGCTAATACTAAATTCCCGGCGGTGCACTTCCTGACCATATACAATCTCCTCATTGCTTTCTTTCGTGACTTGTTTTTCGCCTGCGGCCCCGTCAAGATATAGATTGTTATCAATCGTATAGGCAAGCATTTTACCTTTTTGATGATAATCTTTGTTTTTTGCCTCCTCATTAAAGTCAAACAGTAGTTTGGCTTTTTTATCCTTTACCTGATAAGTAATGTATTGGTTTTTATGAGTAAAGATAACAGTGTTTTCATCCTGCCATTTAAATGACGGTAGTTTTGGGGTTGTATCTATTTCGCTATTCTTTAAAGTACTATTAAGTTCTTCCAATGTTAGCAATGATTCTTTTTCTGCTCCTTTTTCAGGCTGAATTTGCATTAGTTTGTTGTTCTCGGCAAAGGTAAACACAGCTTTACCAGGCCTCCATGCTGTATTGGAAAGACGTTCCGGATAAGAGGATCCACGAAATGCATCTCTTAAACTCAATTCTTTTAATTCATCTTCCTGCCCAATGGCTCGAATAGAGGTTATCAGGAATATACTGAATAATAAAAATGCAATTTGTTTTTTCATAAGGCTGGGCTTTTCAAAATACTGGTGATTGATTGTTATTTTTTTATGGTTTTATTCTTTGTTTCATTTTTCTTTGGGTCGTTTTCTCCAGGACTTTTTGAGGGGCTTATATTTGACAACAGCCGGTAAAATGACTACTAATGACAAATAATGGCATTATTTTCCTCCTTTCCCGATAACTATGTGACGATCAGTTTATATAATCATTCTCTTAAATATAACTATTTAAAAAATGCTCATTAGTTCATTGATAAACGAAGGATTATCTTCAATGGCATTCCCAATCACAATTAAGTCGGCGCCGGCATCTATTTTTTCCTGAGCGGTTTTTGCGCTCCTGATTCCGCCTCCTACAATTAATGGGATGCTAACTTTTTCTTTAATGGCTTTAATCATTTCGTCCGGAATGCTGTTTTTGGCTCCGCTTCCGGCATCTGCGTAGATTAGTTTCAATCCGAGAAGTTCACCTGCCAGAGCAGTGGATGCTGCAAGTGCGGGTTTGTCTATTGGTAAAGGAATCGTATTGCTCATATAAGAAGCTGTTGTGCTTTGGCCACTATCTACAAGCATATATCCTGTGGGAATTGTTTCCAGAGAAATTTTGTCAAGATAGGGTGCAGCAATCACATGTTGTCCGATCAGATATTCCGGATTGCGACCGGATATTAAAGACAGGAACAGTACCGCATCGGCTTTATCTGCTATTTGAAGAACGCTCCCGGGGAATAAAACCACGGGAAGTTTGCTTTGGCTTTTCAGCGAGTTTATTGTTTCGTTGATGTTTCCTGTGGTAATATGGCTTCCTCCGACAAAGAAAAAATCAACTTTAAGAGTATCTATCTTATTGGTTAAGTCCTGGATTTTACGACTATCTGTTTTGTCCGGGTCAATTAAAATTGCTAAACCCGGCGTTTTTTTCGATTGGATTTGTTCTAGAATAGTCATAGTTGTGTAATTACGACGCAATATTATAAAATTATTTCCTTTTCTCTATATTTTTTTTCTTTTTCGACTGTATTGTTGTATTAAAATTCCCAGTACAATTAAGGTTAGTCCTCCTAAAGTATATGTTTTAATTGTTTCTCCGACAAAGATGTGAATAAATATTAAAGACAAAAAGGGCGATAAAAATACCAGTTGACTAATTTTATCGGTTCTTTCCGTAAGCTGCATAGCCTTTAGCCAGAAAACAAAGGTAATACCCATTTCAAAAGCACCGATATACAGGGCTCCCCCCAATCCATAAATGTCGGGTAGGTATATTCCACCGGTAATCAGCATGATGATGAGCATGTAAATACTTCCCCAAAAAAAGTTTAAGAAAAGTTTCAGGGTTTCACTAAGTTGACTTTTCACATTGAGTAGCCAAAAAAGAGCCCAGATCAGGGAACTTCCGATAGCCAGCAGGTCTCCGTATAAGTTTGTAAAATTTAGCGAAGCCAGTTTTCCGTTAGTGGCTATGATCAGGATTCCTGAAAAGCTTACCAACAGAGCGATAACACTTTTAAAAGTAAGTTTCTGCCCCAGCAGAGGAGCCGATAGCAATGAAAGAACCAGGGGCCAGGTGTAGTTCAGGGTCATGGCTTCCTGAGCAGGCAAAATATCATAAGCCTTGAATAATATTAAGTAATATAATAAGGGATTGAAAAAACCCAGCAGCATGGAGATTAAAAGATCAGAGCGTTTTATAGACCGGAGTTTTCGAAATTGACCGTTTGAAATAACAATAATGAAAAGTATCAATAAGGAAGTTAAAGCTGAATAGAAAAGCAGAGACTTATAATCCAGGTATTCCAGCGAAATTTTAAATGCGGAAGCAACCGTGGACCAGAATAAAATTGCTGTGAATGCAAGAAGATAAGCTTTGGTTTGTCGTTTCATGATTTACGGTTTTACAGGCTTGGAATGATAAGATTTAGCGATGGGCTATTGGTCACACTCCCGGGTTTTGTCAACAGAATAAACAAGCATATAATCTTCAATTCGTTCTACAGTAATTTTTAATAGACAATTCAGATTTTCGTGTCTTATTTCGCCGTATATGACATTTGTGTTTTGGAGATCAAAAGGATGTATGTAAATATGTTTGCGCAGAGAAATAATACCTAAGGTTTGCAGTTTATAAATAACTTCTTTAGCGCCCCAGTATGTATGTAGTGTTTCAAGATCTTCCGGATCGGAAATTTCATTTAATTCCTGCTGAGATAGGAATTTCGCTTTGACACGTTTAATGCGGGGCGAAATTTTTTCAATATCAATACCCGTGGGTTTGTTTTTGTGCAGGATAGCGGCAGAAAAACAGCCGGAATGTGTCACGGAGACACGCAAATAATGATTTAAAATTTTGGGTTTCCCTTGCTTGTCATAGTTAATATCGAGTATTTTGCCAAGGTTGAGTAACTTTTTGATTATCACTCTATAAGATAGCCATTGTTTTTTACGTTCTTCATTTTGAATGGTCTGATAGATCTTTTCCTCCATCGGAGTTAAGTGCAGCATTTTTAGTAGCTGTGCAGGAGTTTCTTCAATTTTCCACACACCAATCTGAACATCTCCTCGTATTTTTCTGTTTAAAAGCAGACTCATACAAACTATGATTTCTTTGAATTGAAACGAAACACTGGCAAAACCTGAGCTAACAACTGTTGTAGAGCAGATGTAACTTTTTAGTCTTTTCCCATTACACATAGCAAAGATAATAAAAACCAAATCAACAGGTCATTAAAATAGCAAAGGAAAAAAGTTTATCTTTGCAGACCTTTTTTTCAAATTGAGGTTAACACTTAAATATATCAACCATGTCAGGAAAATACTACTGGCAGTAAACAATAGAAGCTTATGAAAGAGGCAGGTATTGACACCTTGGAATACAAAGTAAAAGACCTTTCACTGGCAGACTTTGGTCGCAAAGAAATTGAAATTGCAGAAAAAGAAATGCCCGGATTGATGGCCGTCAGAGAGAAATATGCGAAAGAAAAGCCATTACAGGGAGCACGGATAACCGGTTCTTTACATATGACGATCCAAACAGCTGTTTTAATAGAAACGTTAAAAGAGCTTGGAGCAGACGTACGCTGGGCCAGCTGCAATATTTTTTCAACTCAGGATCACGCAGCAGCTGCTGTTGTGAGAGATTCACAAGTGCCGGTTTTTGCCTGGAAAGGGGAAACCTTGCAGGAATATTGGTGGGCAACCAGCCGTGCGCTTACCTTTCCCGGGAACTTAGGGCCTCATTTAATTGTAGATGATGGAGGAGATGCTTCCCTGATGGTTCACAAAGGGAAAGAACTGGAAGACAACCCCGAATTGTTTGATAAAAAATATGAAAATACCGAAGAACAAGGCCTGGTCAATCGTCTGAAAAAGATTTATGATGAAGACCAACGCCATTGGAATAAGGTCGTTAAGGACCTTAAAGGGGTTTCTGAGGAAACAACAACAGGTGTACATCGTTTATATCAGCTGGAAAAAGCAGGAAAACTATTAACTCCGGCAATCAATGTGAACGACTCGGTAACAAAATCCAAGTTTGATAACTTGTATGGATGTCGCGAATCACTGGCAGACGGCATTAAAAGAGCAACAGATGTCATGCTGGCTGGTAAAGTGGTTACTGTTTTGGGTTATGGTGATGTCGGTAAAGGCTCGGCACACTCCTTACGTTCTTATGGAGCACGCGTGCTGGTTACCGAAATTGATCCTATCTGTGCTTTGCAGGCTGCAATGGAAGGTTTTCAGGTCGTTCCAATTGAAGATGCGCTGGAAGAATCCAACATCTTTGTGACTGCTACAGGGAATAAAGATGTGATTACTGCAGATCATATGTCACGCATGAGAGATCAGGCTATCGTCTGTAACATCGGTCATTTTGATAATGAGATACAGGTAGAAAAGCTAAACAATACACCGGATGTGGAAAAAATAAATATTAAGCCTCAGGTGGACGAATATAAATTCAACGATGGTCATTCCATATTTTTACTGGCGGAAGGTCGTCTGGTGAATTTAGGTTGTGCTACGGGTCATCCTTCATTTGTGATGAGTAATTCATTCTCAAATCAGACTTTAGCTCAGCTTGAACTGTGGCAAAATGATCTTGAAAACAAAGTATATCGGTTACCTAAGCATCTTGACGAGGAAGTGGCTCGCCTGCATTTACCGCAGATTGGTGTTAAATTGTCAACGCTTACTGATGAACAGGCTGAGTATTTGGGTGTGCCTAAAAATGGACCTTACAAACCTGATCATTACAGATATTAGTATGAAAAATGCAGATTAGAAAAATGTAATCTGCAAAAGATAGTAAAATGGAAGGGGTTGTTTTCTTTAAAGGAGGCAACCCTTTTTTAGTTGTATATAAAAAGGTTATTCCCGTCGAAATTTGTTCTGTAATTCTTTAGCGAGCGCTTTGCAGGCCCTTCAACTACAGAGCCATCCAGTAGCAGAAACCGGGACATACAGGTAGAGTCTATCAATGTTAACCCGTTATCCTCTACATCAACACGGGCTTCAGGGTCTTCATGATCATAAGGACACGCACGATCGTAAGCGACAAACTCATCGTTTGACATCCTGTAAACTACAATCCCCCGATATCCGCCTGTAATATAAGCATGGTTTCCAATAATGTTTAAATCCGAATACAAAGTAGAGGAAATATCCAAATTAATATTCACATGTACATTAGGAATGGGATTATGTTCGTTTTCTTTATCACATTGGGTAAAAAATGGAATAATCAAAAAGAGGATGATAAAAGTGACAAAATATGTGTATTTTTCAGATTTCATTTTATATTTATATGGATGATAATATTAGAACGAACGTACAAAATTAATATTTTAGCCGATAAAATAATGATTGAGGTGTTAAACTAGTTACTTATAATAATCATTTGATATGAAATTGGTTTAGGGGATTGTTCAAAAAACTGTGTCAACTTCCTTGCTGAGCATGCATCGCCCGGAAGCCTTAGGCTGGAGGGCGATGCATGCTGCTGTGTTATATGTATTGCTGATATCTTTCACCATAATGAATGACTAGTTCCCTTT
>JAIPBW010000062.1 GCA_021738505.1 Bacteroidales bacterium
ACAACGTGATTTTATAGAAATTCAGGGAAATGAAGTTTATACTGAAGGTAGTCTCCACTGGCACAGAAACAATGATGGTTATGAAATTGCTATTCATGATAAGGAAACCCATGAATATGTAGGTTTACTTTACGCAGATCTAAATTGGACATCAGTAACGATTACAAAAACGCCAGAAGCTCAGGAAGGAATTTTCAGAACTCTTGCTGAAATTGCTTTCCGTATTATAATTCTATTTCATCAAGGATTTGGTATTCATTCATCAGCAATAAACTACCTTGGTCATGGCATTGTCTTCTCGGCACCATCCGGCACAGGAAAAAGTACGCATGCCGAGTTATGGAAAACTCATAAAGGTGCAGAAATTTTCGTTGAAGATAGATCAACAATCCGAATGATTGATGATGATGTTAAAGTATTCGGAACACCATGGAGCGGCACCCCCGATAGAAAACTAAACCAAAGTGTCCCCTTAAAAGCCATCGTTTTTTTAGAACAAAGCGCTGAAAACAGTATACAGGAAATCACCCCAAAAGAGTACCTTCAACGTATACTGCCCCGAACGTATCTCCCCTATTTCGACGAAACTTTGATGCACCAGGCTATCAGTAATATCGAAGCTATTATGCCAAAAGTCCCGGCTTATCTTTTAAAATGCAGACCGGATAAGGAAGCTGTAGACACTGTTTTTAAGGAGTTGGCCTTATGAAGAAAAAACCAACAATTCAAACAGTTAATGCTTTTTCGGTTATTCCCTTACTCAATGACAATTATCATATAAAGTTAACTATCCCCGGTAACAGTATGTATCCTTTCCTTCGAAATAATAAAGATACGATAGAATTAAAACCGGCAAAATTTGAGGAAATATCCAAAGGGGATATTGTCCTGATTGAAAATGACAAAGGAAAATATATTATCCACCGTGTTTATAAAAGAGAAAATCAACGCTTTTTTATTATCGGTGATGCTCAAAGGAAAATCGAGGGTCCATTTTATCCGGATAATTTGATTGGTATCGTTTGCACCATTTGGCGCAACGACAAACAAATCAACATGAATGGTTTTATATGGAAATCCCTTGTTAAATTATGGATATTTCTTATTCCTCTGCGGCCATCAATTTTAAAAACTAAGCGATATCTATTTTCCCTGTCGAACAAATCTTCTCAATCATAACACTGCAAATGCAGCTGACTGTCAATCTTTCGACAGCTTCGCATCCAAAGTTTTAAATCCATGCCCAATAATCTCATTGGCATTAATCACACTCATGAAAGCATTGGGATCAATGTTTAAAATATGTTCTTCGAGTATCGCTAATTCACGACGGGAGACCACCGTAAAAATAATTTGCTTTTCATTTTGGTTATACATGCCTTTCGCAGGAATCAGCGTCCCTCCCCGGTTCAAATCAACTAAAATCTTATCTTTAATCTGCTGATGATAATCCGAGACTATAAAAAGTGTTTTTTCATAGCTGACACCTTGCAGAATAACATCTATAACCTTTCCGATAATGAAAATTGCAATAATAGCGTATAATGGCATCGTCCAGTTTCCAAAAGAAATGGCGCCCAGTAAAACGACAAATCCATCCACGGGCATAATGGCCTGACTTACCGGGATCCGGGTTTTACGACTAATTACTTTAGCAATAACATCCGTACCTCCTGTAGAGGCTCTAGCTTTAAAGACGAGTCCCACACCGGCTCCGATAAATAAGCCACCAAATAGAGTTGACAGCAGCGTGTCCCCTTCGGCTATTCCCGATCCACCGGTCATATACCATATTAAATCGGTAAATACTGAAGTCAGCACAAAACCCACAATTGTTTTCCAGCCAAAACGTCGTCCCAACACTCGTATCCCAACAATAACAATGGGAATATTAATCGCTAAGGCTGTCATACCAATCGGTAAGTCAGTAAACGAGTGAATAACAATAGCCAGACCAAAAACTCCTCCCGGTACAATCTCATGTGGTGCAATAAAAAGCGCATAACCCGTAGCCAAAATAAAACTGCCTAATACGATCATGCCATAGGCCTGAAACCAACGGTTGGAGAATAACTTTTCTTTTGTGATAAATGCTGCCATATTCTATTGAATTTTAAACTATTACATGATACTTAAAACATTTTTTTTCTTCACTACACTCAGTTCTTTATTGATTATTGAATTCTATCAGCCAGGGACTGATAAAAAAGCCATTAATAACCAATAGAAACCTTTTTAGCTTATGTTGATTTTACTTGAAAAAGGCGAGCAAAAATAAGCAGCAAAATTATGAAGTCAAGCGTTTTAGCTAAAATTTAAACCCTAAATAAAAACCTGTCTTACAGACACTTATAGCTTTATTGGATTATTTTTTTGTTAAGCGCGCTAAATAACCGTAGGTTTTTGTGCTTAAAATTTTATCCGCTTGTAAACCTACCATTTCAGCGGCTTCATTTACCAGGTCAAAATCTACAAAAAGCCAGGAAAAAGGATCGGTCTTTTCTCCTTTATATTCCATAGTATATGTGATTTCCCCGATATATTTATCATTCAGGTCAATCCAGGCACCACCTTCGTCATCCAGAAAAAGGTAAATCAAATCGGTAGAGTCGAAAAGAATTTGCCCACCGGGTTTAACCAACTTTTTTAATTGACGTAAAAATTGGGGCAAATTTTCAATTTTTCCGGCATATCCCATGCCATTCATCAACAACAACAAAGTATCAAATTGTTCCTCCTGCATTTTCCAGATATCATCTTGCCGTGCATTATCAATATTTTGGCGTTTCATTGCCTCCACACAACCCGAGGAAGTATCTATGGGAACAACATCTATATGATTTTCCTTAAGCCAGAGTGTATGACATCCCGAGCCTGCTCCTACATCTAAGGTTTTCCCGCGGACAAGCTTCAACGCTTCTCTTTCCACTTCAGGCATATCATCAAACTTACGGAAGAAATAGTCCACCGGAATTACATCATCCTCAACATCGGGGCTCAATACGTTGATCTCATTGTCTTGTTCTCCGTCAAGATAATCAAGCAGAGCCTTCCCGAGAGGATCATTCATTTTGTCTTTCATCATACTTAGGTTAAATAAGGAAAATAACTTTTTCAGTCAACAAAAATAGAAAAGAATTACCACCTGAATTATTCATCGATTAAGTTTAGGTCAGATGCCGGGATTTAGTTATTTTTGAAACCAGAAATCACAGAGTCATGCAAAACCGGCAGCAAATCATATTATTACAAGCAAATTGACACCACAATTTACGATAATCACCGGAGCCAGCGGGGGAATAGGTAAGGCTTTAGCTATTGCTTATGCCGCAAAAGGACATCATTTGGTTTTAGGCGCCCGCAACACTAAAAAGTTGGAAGAGACAGCAGCTATCTGCCGGGATCAGGGAGCAGAAACTTCTGTTTATCCGCTGGATTTGGCTTCACAGTCATCCATACAGTGGTTTGCTGACAGCATAAAACAACAAAGCAATAAAATCGACCGGCTAATTCATGTCGGTGGCATTAGTCAGCGAAGCTATGCCGATGAAACAGGTCTTGCAGTGGACAGGAAAATAATGGAAGTAAATTATTTTGGGACTATTACCCTGACTAAAGCATTACTGCCTTTGCTTAAAGCACATCACTCTGCCAGGATTGCCATAACATCCAGCATAAGCGGAAAGTTTGGCTTTTATCAACGTTCTGCTTATTCAGCTTCTAAATTTGCTTTGCACGGTTTTTTTGAGTCACTCCGGCTGGAGCATGAAAAAGACAACATTAGTGTTACGATCCTGTGTCCGGGATCTGTCAACACAAACATCTCAAAACATGCACTTGATGCACAAGGCAAGCCTTTTGACCAAACCGATAACAGGTTATCCGGGGGAATATCGCCCGGGAAGTGTGCCGAAAAAATGAAGAGGGCCATTGAAAAACGTAAAAAGGAAGTTTACATTGGTGGAAAAGAAATCCTGATGGTATATTTGCATAAATATTTACCATCTATTTTTTATAAAATTGCAAAACAAAACAAACCAGAATAGTTTTTAATATGGGAAATATTATAACCGGAATTCAGCAAATAGGGATCGGTGTTTCGAACTTCAGAGAAGCATGGAACTGGTATATTCAAAATTTCCACATGAATGTTAAGATTTTCGAAGAAGAAGCAGTTGCGGAGTTGATGTTGCCCCATACCGAGGGAAAGACACGAAAACGGATTGCTTGTCTGGCTATAAATATGGAAGGTGGCGGTGGTTTTGAGGTATGGCAGCATACAGGAAAAGAGCCAACCCCACGGCAGGATCAACTTTTAGCAGGCGAACTGGGAATTAATTACGGAAAGATGAAAACCCGGAATATTCAGGGTGCTTATGATGATCTGAAAGAAAAAGGTGTTGAGCTTTTAGGATCTATAAACACTAACCCGGCAGGAGAAAACCACTTTTTTGCTCGCGATCCTTATAAAAATATTTTTGAATTTGTTGAAACGCAAGCTTCGTTTAAACACGAAAATCCCAACGGCGGAACCTATGGCGCTATAATTGGCGTGGAAAACATGGATGAATCCCTGCCGGTTTATCAGGATATATTGGAATATGATCAGGTTGTGTTTGACAAAACGGGGACATTTGATGATCTGAAATCTTTACCCGGAGGCAATGAAGCGTTTCGTCGTGTATTGCTGCGACACAGCCAACCCAAAAAAGGTGCTTTCAGTCCATTGTTAGGCCAAACTGAAATAGAGCTTATAGAGGCTAAAGATAGAAAACCCTCCGGCGTTTTTGAAGGCAGAATATGGGGTGATCCCGGTTTTATTCATCTTTGTTTTGATATTCAGAGCATGGAAAAAATGCGCAACCGCTGCGAAAAGAAAGGATTTCCATTTACCGTTGACAGTCAAAAAGACAACCCTACTTTTGACATGGGTGAAGCAGCCGGTAGTTTTTCATACATACAAACACCAGAAGGTACCCTCATTGAATTTGTAGAAACACACAAGGTGCCGGTTGTAAAAAAATGGAAATGGCATGTAAATCTCAAAAACCGTGATCCCCAAAAAGAACTCCCACGTTTTATGCTTAAAGCCCTCGGCATGAACAAGGTAAAAAAAGTATAAAAAAGCTATCGTGCTATTTTTTCAGTGATCGCAAATCATGTCCTGTAGGATTCTGAAATACTTTGAGCCCAAATTCATGTAAAGTAGCAAGCAGGTGATCAAAAATATCGGCCTGCACCACTTCGTAATCTGCCCAGGCCTGATCCCGCGAGAAGCAATAGATTTGTAAGGGAAGGCCGGTCTCCCCGGGCTCTAATTGTCTTACCAGAATTAGCATGTCTTCATTAATTTTGGGATGCCGTTTCAGATATTCCATCAAATAGGCCCGTAAAATCCCGATATTGGTTTGTCTTCGTCCATTAACCAATACCGTATTATCGATATTATGCTTTTGGTTATAGGCTTCCAGTTGTTGTTGTTTCTTTTCAATAAAATCGCCAAGAATTTGAATTCTTTTAAACTTTTCCAGCTCTTCTTTTGTCAGAAAATGAATTGTATTTTGATCAATTTTCACGGACCGCATAATTCTACGGCCGCCGGATTCCTGCATTCCACGCCAGTTCTGAAAAGATCTTGTGATCATGGAATAGGTGGGAATAGTAGATATCGTTTTATCCCAGTTCTGAACTTTTACCGTAGCCAGTGTAATCTCCTGCACAATTCCATCTGCCTTAAAATCCGGCATAGATATCCAGTCCCCTACATTCACCATATCATTTGCTGACAGCTGAACACTACCAACGAGCCCCAGGATGGTATCTTTGAATATAAGCATGATTACAGCTGTTAAAGCGCCTAATCCTGCTAATAATGTAAACGGGGACTTTCCTATCAGAATTGAAATGATGATGATCGCGCCAAAAGAGTACATAACTATTTTGACAACCTGTATATATCCCTTGATTGGTTTTGTCCTGGAAATCTCGTACGTATTATAAATATCGTTTATTGCGCTTAGTAAAGAATCGATGCTAAGCAACAAAATAACTATAATATATATTTTCGTAGCCCCTTGCAGCAAGGCCAACCAAAAAGGTACACTTTCCAGCGCAATGGGTATCAAATAATAAATAAGAACAGCAGGGGCTAAATGAGAAATTCGATGGAAAACTTTCCTGTCCAACAGCATATCATCCCATTGCGTCTCCGTCTTCCGTGTAAACCGGCCAATCACTGAAAGCAATATTTGCTTTGTCAGCTTATCTACAATTATGGCCAGAAGTATGATCAGAAAAAAAATGATCAGGTTTTTCGCCCAAATAGCATACTGAGTAGCAAGTCCGGCTTGCTCGAGCCAACCGATAATAATATCTCCAATAGATCCTTCCATAATACAATAATTTATTGTTCAAATATACATAATTCTTTATGAAGGATTTTACCTGTCTTTTTTTCTATAAAAAATGTAAAGCAAAAAACCATAATAGAGTCCGGTCTAAAAACACTAAATTTATCACAGCCGCTGAAAAAAAAATGTGCCCTTTTTAGACCGGACTCAGAATACATTTTCACAACAAAATGTGCGTTAAGACAAGCATACCCTCAGTAAACTACAAATATTTCAAATTTCTATGGTTTTTTTTGCCACGAATGCACGAATGAATGTTTTGGTGCAATTGAAAAATCGAATTGGCAACCCTTGCGTATTAGCCTCCAGCAAAGGGTACCAATCCCTGAAAGAGTTGGACACCCTGTTTGATAAACTGAGTGCAGTAAATTTTAATAAATGTCGCAACTATTCGCCGGGAGAGCCCTCTTTTACAATCTATTCGTCTTATATTGGTGCATTCGTGGCTGTATATTTTTTTGCCACGAATACACGAATGGATATTTGGTTAATTTTAAAAACAGCAATCTTTTTTCTCTTAGTCGCATTGCTTTTATTGCCTTTTGGAGTAATCTAACGTAATTCACACCGAAGTGTCCTAAATTATTCGCCTTAAATTGGTGCATTCGTGGCTTACTTTTTTGGCTATGAATACTCGAAGACCGATAATAAAAAAACAAGCAGAGTCTGTTTACTTAACTATATCCCTGGTTTTCATCTTACTGGCAAGGTAAACAAAAGGTGTGTCGGCAGCAGCAACAATCCATTTCAGGAAGTATGTAGTTAATACAATTTCCCATAATACATTCATTTCATAGACATTGTAAAAGGCAATAAACGTAAATATAAGGCTGTCTATTAACTGCGACACCATGGTGCTAAGGTTATTTCTGATCCAGATATTCTTTTTACCTGCAAATTTTTTCGCCCACATGTGGTACGCCCAGATATCATGTTTCTGAGAAACCAAATAGGCCAAAAAGCTGGCGATTACAATACGGGGCATAAAGCTAAAGATATTGTTTATGCTTTCGTATGTAGATAAAGCGAACTCATCCTGCATAGGCTCAAATAAAAGAGCAAGATTCATCAAAAGGGTCATACTTATCAGACTGAAAAAGCCAATCCAGATCGCCTTATTCGCTTCTTTCTTACCATAATTCTCAGACAGAATATCCGTCACCAGAAAAGAAGAAGCATAAACAATGTTGCCCAGCGTAGCGCCAAATCCAAAAAGTTCAATACCCTGTATCACCTGGATATTGGCTATAATCGCAGAGATAGGTACCCAGATAAAAAGCCCCATTTTACCAAAAAAACGGTAGGCTAAAAGAATTAATGCAAAGTTGGCCAGTAACATGACCAGCCAATAAAGCTCGTTCATATCTCTAAATTTATTAAAATCAATACACCGGGATGAGTCCCTTCCCTCAGGGTTTCATATCCTCATTTTACTCAGGCGCAAAAATAAAAAAAGCTGCTGTGAACACAGCAGCTTTTTAAAATATCGTAATAATTATTATTTACTGAATAACCATTTTCTTAGCTAAACGCTTGTTATCAGCTTCAAGTACATAAATGTAATTTCCTGAATTCAGGTCATTCGCAGAAATTTTCACATTATGTTTTCCGGCTTCTTTTTGTCCGAAGTCTTCAGTTTTCACAATTTTTCCTGTCATATCCATGATGCTAACTTTCACATTAGAAGCTTCCTGAATCTGGAAATCAAGGTTAACTTGCTCAACAGCAGGATTGGGATAGGTTTCCATGCGGATACCATTCACAAATTCATGCTCATTGATGTCCTGAGTACTCATATCAACAACCGGCAAGAAGGCCATGTCAATATCGAGTCCTTGCCAGGCATAAAGAATGGAATACCATGAATTATCACTCCACATTTCCCAGCTTAATTCACTTTGCTGTGCATCACCATCGGCACTGTGAACAACGCCTAAAGTATCATCACCAATATTAGTAAAGTCAAGTCCTACAGCATAATCATCCGAAACTAAAACGGGATTAGCAAACTCAACCGGAGTAAAAGAACTTCCAGATGTATCTACATCAGTGTCCATAGCAAGGCTAACAGAAGCTAATACTGAGCCGGGGCATGTTTCTGTTCCTTCTCCGGCAGTAGTTGATCCTGTATTTCCATCCATATCATACAAAACACCATCCACAGTTCCGGCGGAGCCAAGAACATCTTTAACTCCTACCCAAACAAGAAATCCTTCTACGTAGTAACCATCTGTAACCGGGAATTGCTGAGCTTTTGCCAGGTCACCATAACCATTGACTCCTGCAATATAACCACCTTCAGCTGTTCTTGCAACGCTTAAACCAGAAGCATTTTGAATTCCGTACGGAACCAACGTATCGGTTGGTGTTTTCGTTGTAAAGTCCATAGATTCGATCAGGCTGGCATCCATTTTTTTCTCAATCTCGCCGGCAACTCTTTCTTGTCCTATGACATAACCTGAAATGGCTATCATCATAATAAATAAATAAATCTTTTTCATCGTTTTATTTTTTTTAAGTTAATACAAATTTTTATTTTTTATTTTTCCCTTTTTTGGGGTTCTGATAAATCTTTTTTCTCTTTTTCTTCTTTAGACACAGATTTTGAACGGGAAATAACACCGGAAGCTTCTTTGTCGGCTTTTATTTCTTTTTCATCTGTAGCTTTACGTTTCGTATCAGCAGTTTTCTTTTCTTTTTCTACTACTTTAGCACGGTCTATAACATCCTCAGCTTTATCTGTTTTTTCTTTAGCAGCAGGCTTTTCTGTTTCAGTTCCTGCTGTAGATGATTTCTTTTGTTCAACATCTTCTTGTTGCTGATCTTCAGCCTGAGCGTCCTGTTTCATTTCGTCAGACTGTTCAGTTGCGTCTTTTTCTTTGGCAGAATCGGCTTCGGTTTCTCCGTTATTGCAGGCAAAAAAACTGAAAGCAAGTACGATCAGGCCAAAATTTAAAATTGTTTTTTTCATGGTACTGTAATTTAAGGTTTGCTTTTATTCGGTTTACTAATTAACCAGCAAATATAAGCATTGTTTTCTAAAATACAATAATTTTTTTGATTGATTTTTACTGATAAAACCAAATCAAGAAATTACTAAAAGGTTAACTCCGGGGACTCTAAGATCAATTGGCTAACCTTAATGACCGAACTATAAACCTTAACAAAAACCTTACAAAAATGTTTTCCGAATTTTGTTAACACCAGCTTTTGCCCGGTTTTTTGAACGATTATCACTCTCATTTCTGCACATGGAGTTTTAACATATTTTGACATTTCACCGGCAATACTTTTTGATTTAAAGGCGTTTATTTAGAAATCATTCAAAAGGAACCTTTTTATAATGATTTGTTTTTTTATTAAGGGGTGTTTTCTGGAGCCTATTTTTTTTGACTTTTTAAGAAATTAAAAATTTAATTTTCCTCATTTCTGCTTCAGATTCACCCTCTTTTTTATTTTTGCAATAAAAACAATTATGTTTTCCTATATTAATTGGAATATTGACCCCTCTTTAATCAACTGGGGTGGATTTGAAATCCGGTATTACGGTGTGCTTTTTGCCACCGGTTTTTTATTGGGATATTTTCTCATGCAAAAGATCTTCAAAAAAGAAGGCATCCCTGAAAAGGAACTGGACTTGCTAACAACGGTTGTAGTTATTGGTACGATCGTAGGAGCCCGGTTAGGTCATGTATTTTTTTACGAACCTGCATTTTATCTTGAGCACCCCGGTGAGATATTGAAAATATGGCATGGAGGATTGGCAAGTCACGGTGGTGCCATAGGTATATTACTTGCACTAATTTATTACACCAAACGATCAAAAAAGAAATCCTATTTATGGATACTGGACCGGCTGGTCATTGCCACAGCGCTGGCAGGCGGTTTTATTCGCCTTGGCAACCTGATGAATTCTGAAATTATCGGCATCAAAGCGTCGGTCCCCTGGGCTTTTATTTTCGAACGAATTGACTCAATCCCAAGGCATCCGGCTCAACTTTATGAAGCGATAGGTTATTTTATTATTGCTGCTATCTTGTATGTTGTTTATAGGAAGTACGGACCAAAAACTCCCCGGGGAAGAATATTCGCCTGGTTCTTTATTCTGGTGTTTGCATTCCGGTTTTTTGTGGAATTTTTAAAAGCCGATCAGGTAGCTAAAGAAGCAAGCATGACACTCAATATCGGACAGATACTATCTATCCCTTTTGTGTTGACAGGCATAGTTCTGCTCATTTATTCCTACTCTGAAAAAGCCCGCGTAAAAGAAAAAAACGAGTAACGTTTTTGCGCTTGCAGAATCAATCTGATTACTTATTGTTGAGTCCGCTTTTTCAATTCATTGCGGTATCTGCGGGCCATCTCCCGGTTTCCTGTCTTTTCATAAACCACAGCCAGATTTCCGTAAGCCTTTAAGTTATTCGGATTAAGTTCTATCGCTTTCTTAAAAAATCGGATTGCTTTCTGATATTCTTTCTCTTGAGCGAAGACAATACCAAGGTTCTGCACTGTATTATGATCTTCAGGATTAATCTCATAAGCTTTCATCAAATACTCTTTGGCTTTCTCCATATTACCCAAATGCTGACCATATAAATTTCCCAGCTCAAAATAAGCATCTGCAGAAGCGGGATCTTTTTTTACTACATGGTTTAACGTTTTGATGGCTTTTTGTATGCTATCGCTCTTTTTATAGGTAATCGCCAGATCATAAAGCACGTCTTTATCTTCAGGATTTTCCTGCAGTAAACGTTGAGCGGCTTTCACGGATAAATCAAACTCCTTGTTTTTCCGTGTTTTTTGAACCAGGTGATGCATGTTGTTATAAGCCTTTTTGTGCCCCGGCCGCTTATCTAACATATAATCATACGTTTTATAGGCTTCCTCATGCATATCCCGGTCCAGGTAATTTTGTCCTAAAAGAAGAGCTCCCTGCATATTTTCAGGATAAATACGTAAGGCTCTTTTCAAATACTTCTCGCTCAAATTAAGCATGGAATCCCTTTTCGTCTTGTTCTCGGGCTTCATTGCAGCTTCACGCAACTTCCCTCCTGCAGAAACATTCACCTTTGTACTATTGGAGCTTGTCTTTACATCAGTAGTAAAAAGTGTAAGATCATTTGCCCAGGCCATGTTGCGGGAAATCGTTTTTACAGAACCTGCAAGCATCAAGGCAAGGATAATGGCAATGGCTATTCTTTTATAATAAAAGCGATCCCGGATAACACGTCTTAACGTCTGATTAAAAAAATAAGCAACAATAATGGCTACAGCCAGAGAAGGCATAAACATAAAACGCTCATTCATAAAGGTGCCTACATTGAAAAACAAATTGGAGGACACAGAAAAAGTGATCAGAAAATACAAAATAGAAAATGCAATGATATCTTTTTTCCGGATTGTCACAAGCGCGAAAATCAAAACAGCAACCCAGAATACCACAGAACCGATAACTACAGGATTGGAAAAATCAACAAGTTCAATATGATATGGATAATAATCATGGGTTAGTGGATGGGGAAAGAATAATAGTTTCAGGTAAATCGCCCATGTATAAAAAATTGTTGCATACTTTTGGGTTGTTGTTGCGTCGGCAAAGGGGTCATTAAGCAGAAGCACATTCTCCACTTCATTTGTCCAGAAGCCCAAAGCATTATATCTCAACAAAGCATAAGCCAGAAGCCCGGCAAACAAAGGCAAAAGACTTACAAGAATTTGACGTTTCTTTTCATTACGAAAAACAAAAACCGCAAGAGGAACAGCAGCCAGCATAGTAGCAGCATTCTCTTTAGACATCAATGCAAGAAAAAATACCGGAAAAGCCAGTAAAAGATACATGATCTTTTTGCGGTCTATGTAACGTATAATCAGCCAAAGTGTGACCGCTGCGCCAAGCATGGCAAGGATTTCATCCCGTCCTTTAATATTGGCTACCGCTTCAGTATGTATAGGATGAACAATAAACAAAGCAGTAGCCACGGCCGGGATAGTCAGATACCAGGGCTTTTGGTACTGGAATTTGAACAAATTCCGTAACAGATAAAAAATGACAATAGCTAATAAAGCATATAACAAAATATTGATCAGATGACCTGCCACCGGATTCCTGCCCCATATTTCATACTCAACAGCAAACATAACCATAGACAAGGGCCTGTATCGCCCACCTTTCAATAGCTCTTCGGGGTTATCCAGAAAACCGGCCATCGCATCGGAGGTTAAAATCTCATCAATGCCTTCTATGCCCTGAGTAGTATATTCATTCTCTGTGATGACCATGGTATCATCCAGTGTATAATCAAATCCGATGGTATTGATATATAAAGTTACCGCAAGAAAAAACAATATCGCCACCTGTAAGAAAACCGGCGAATGCTTGTATGATGTTTCTTGAAATTTACTGGCAAAATAGCTCATAAATCATGGATTAGTCAACGCAAATATAATGTATGCTTATTAAAAATCCGGATATAAAAGATACTTTTTCCGCATCTTTTTAAATTCATCCAGTTCCTCTTGCCAGGAATCGCGTATTTGTTTCTCTGTTTTTCCTTCGATAATTTGCCGTTTCAGATTCTCAGTCCCGCTAAGCTTTTGGAAAAACGATTTAAAAAACTGCTCTCCCTGATCTAACTCATTATAGGCTTGTATAAGCCATGTTAAATGAATTTTTTTCTGGTTACGCAAATCTAAAGCCGTATCCCGTAAGTCCCAGCCATGACATTGAATATTTTTATGTTTCGGATGCATACTCGCTCCTGGTATTGAATGAGGTGTAAAAGAAATGTTGGTACTGTCAAATTCCGGATGTCCGATTACCTGAAATGGCATCTCTGTTCCGCGACCTATACTTACCGGTGTTCCTTCAAAAAGTCCTAAAAACGGATACAAATAGATGGATTTCATATTCGGTAAATTCGGCGATGGAGCCACAGAAAGTTCATAATACCGATCATGCGTATAATTCTCTACAGGAATAACCTCCAGATCAACTTTTATTTGATCCTGAAGCCATCCTTCTCCGTTGATCATGCCTGCTAACTCCCCGGGGGTCAACCCGTGAACCAATGGTATTTCATGCATACCCACAAAAGACTGGTACTTTTTATCCAAAACAGGACCGTCAACATAAAATCCATTAGGATTGGGCCGGTCCAGCACCAAAAATTCGACCCCCATCTCGGCGCATTTTTCCATCACATAATGCATGGTGGAAATATAGGTGTAAAAACGCACGCCGACATCCTGAATATCGAAGATCACCAGGTCTACATCCTGCAAGTCTTCTGTTTTAGGTTTGCGGTTTCTCCCATACAAACTGATAACCTGCACACCTGTTTTGGTATCCACGCCACTTTTTACATGTTCTCCGGCCTCCGCTTTACCACGAAACCCGTGCTCCGGCGCCAGCACCCGGTCTACATCAAAGCCCGCCGAAAGTAATGTGTCCAGCAAATGAACTCCGTTTACCCGGCTGCCGGGATTGGCTACCAAAGCAATCGTCTTACCATCAAGTATTGGGAAATAAAGAGAGGTACGGTTTGCTGCGGGGACGATTTTAACCGTGTCATCCTGAAGGGCCTGCCTGTTTGGCCCAGTATCCATATCCTTCTGATGGCATGCCGAAGTAAATCCGGTCATCAAAACCCACAAGCCTGTTAGGAAGAATTGGATAAAAAAACGATTCTTAATGTTCATAAAAAAAATTAATTTAGCACGATATTTTAACCTGGATATTTACCAAACAAAGGTAATCATTTTGAACTTTGAACGATTCGTTGCATACAGGATTTTAAAGAAAGACCGGAAAAACTTTTCCCGTCCGATCATCAAAATAGCGATTACAGCCGTAGCGCTCGGAGTTGCTATCATGCTGATTGCAACTTCTATCGTCACCGGTTTTCAAAATACGGTTACCGAAAAAGTAACCGGTTTCTCATCGCACATTCGCATTGTGAGCTATGACAATAACAAATCCTGGGAAATTGCCCCCATTGATAAAGACCAGGAAATATACCACAAGCTGAAAGAAGATGAGGGCATCCGCCACATTCAACGATTCGGACTTAAAGCCGGGATTTTAAAGCACAACAACCAAATTTTGGGAGGTGTACTAAAAGGGGCAGCTAAAGATTATGACTGGCAATTTATTCAGGAAAACCTTGTGAAAGGACAGGTCTTAAATTGGAATGATACAGCCAAATCCAACGGAATTATCATTTCGGACTTCCATGCCCGGAAATTAAAATTAGACACCGGGGAGTCTATCCTGATGTATTTCATACAAGACCCTCCGCGATACAGAAAATTTAAAATCAAGGGAATATACAACTCCGGAATTGAAGAAATGGATAAACGGTTTATCCTTTCAGATATCAGACATATTCAAAAGCTTAACGACTGGAATGAAAATCAGGTTGCCGGTTATGAAATTTTCCTTGAGGACTTTAATACACTGCAGGATTATACTTCTCAAATCTACCAAAATACCAGTTTTGATTTAAAAGTAGAAAACATCAAAACCATGAATCCCCAAATCATGGACTGGCTTAATATGCTCAACACCAATGTGGTTATCATTCTTTTGCTGATGCTATTAGTATCAGCTATTACAATGGTTTCCACTTTACTGATCATGATTCTGGAAAAGACTAAAATGATTGGCATATTCAAAGCTTTGGGAAGCAAAAACAAAAGCATAAGAAAAATATTTATTTACAATGCTTTGTATATCATTGGTAAAGGTTTGATTTTGGGAAATCTTATCGGATTAGGTTTATTAGTGCTGCAGAAGGTTTCAGGCTTTATCACCCTGGATGAAACCACGTATTACATGCCTGTGGTTCCGGTAAATTTAGATATATTACATATATTCATGATAAACATTGGAACCATATTTATCTGCCTGATCTTCCTTATTTTGCCTTCTTTTCTAATCACCCGTATATCTCCTGTTAATGCAATTCGGTTTGAATAAAAAATTTACCCCCTTTTTTTATAAAAATCACCCCTTATTATTTATAAAAAGCATACTCTTTTAGAGCGTCAATTTCATATATAATCGTGGCTGGCAAAACATCTACTATTCTATATATTTTATATATGTGCATCTGTTAAATATTGATTTTCAGATTTTAATGCTTGACTTTTCTAAATTATCCCTTTATATTTGTTATTTCCAAAACAAAAGCAATAAGTAAAACAAACCCAAACCAAAATTAATATGAAGTAAGCGATTACACTTGTCTTTTTTAAAATAATCTTTTTTCAACACAATACCCCCAAGCAGGTAACCAATCTATGCCAAACGGAATATGTACCTGTCTGTCTTTTTTATTAAAAATAATTTATAAACTTAAATTTAATAATTATGCAAAATTTTTATGCTATTTTTAAAAAGCTCAGCATCTTGCTGGCTTTAATGGTAACCATGAGCCTTTCGGGTTGGTCACAGTGTGATTACACACTAAAGATGATTGACTCTTATGGCGATGGCTGGAGCGGAAACACAATGGATGTTCTTGTGAACGGCACTGTTGTCATTGACGACATTGAACTACAAGACCCTCCCGGAGATGTTGATAATACCACCTTCGCTGTGAATTCTGGTGACAACATCACAACCGTATGGAATGGAGGTGGTTCCTATGGTGACGAAACATCTTATGAAATACTGGATTCCGATGGATTTGTAGTAGGCTCTGCTGCTGAAAGTGACATTTCAACACCTATTGTTGCTAGCTGTCCAACTTGCCCGGCTCCCACGGCTATAGCATCTTCAAACGTTACAGATAATTCAGCAGATATCTCCTGGACTTCATCTGCTGCTAACACAAATCTTGAATGGGGTACGGCCGGATTCACACCAGGCAGCGGCACGTATGTTAGTGATGTGAGCAATCCTTATACTATTTCCGGACTCACGGCAACTACATCTTATGATGTGTATGTTCAAGACTCATGTTCATCAACAGATGTAAGTGTATGGAAAGGACCTATAACATTCACTACTTCAGCTGCACTTCAAAGCCTGCCTTTCACTGATGGATTTGAAGGCACATTGGACGCATGGAGCTTCACTGGTTCAGGCACTCCAGCTACAACTACCAGCGAAGTGTATGAAGGTTCTCAATCTCTTGAATTGGTAAGCTCAAGTGGAGATAACGCTTCGGCAACAATCAGTTTTAATGCATCAACAGGTAGTCCGAGATTAGCTTTTGCTTATTACGCTAACTCGAATTGGTCTAATGAGTTTTTTGTGGAAATACAAGAGGCCGGTTCTTCATCATG
>JAIPBW010000063.1 GCA_021738505.1 Bacteroidales bacterium
AACTGACATCAACGCTAAGCACACAGGACTGTCGCCATAGAGCACGAATATGAAATTTTAACTTTCTTAGCGTTCTTCTGCAGCAAAAAAACATAAACAATTGAATATGAACAATTAGTAAAAAAATAAACATATGAAACCTCCATGGCGAGATATTTTTCGACACATAGGAGAATGATTAAAGGGCTGGACGAGTTGGATAATGCAAAGAAAACAATGACATTTATTGTCATTTGTTGTCATTGATGGTCATTGGTAGTCATTAATAGTCATTTTCTATACTTCTGTGTCCGGCTGCTGTCAAATATAACCGTCTCAGAAAGCCCTGAAGTAAATGCCTTAGAGTATAGTAAAGCAAAATGACGCGCGAAGCGCAAATGACTACAAATGACATCCGTCGAAGACGGATAAATGACGCGAAGCAAATGACAGTAAGAGATAAAAGCAAGAAAACATAATAATGAGATTATCAACATTTTGAAAAATTTAAGCATATGAAAATAACGAAAGAAATAGGACGTGTGGCAGGTCATTTGGTTGATCGCGGATGGGTTGAAGCCAGTGCCGGAAATCTATCTTATTTAATGGATGAGGCTGAGTATGTGGAATGCAAGAGTACATGGTATGATCTGGATTTTAAACTGGAGTATTTAAAAGGAAAGCAATTATTAGTAACAGGCTCCGGAACACGGATGCGTGAGATACAGTATGAGCCGGATGATAACATGGTTATTGTTTTTATTTCTGCAGACGGGAAACGATACGCTTATCAACCACTGACGGAAGCAGATCAATATATGCGACCCACCTCTGAGTTATTTATGCATATATTTGTTCATGATCGTTTGTTGAAGGAAGATTCCCGGGATCGTGTTGTGTTGCATGCGCATATCACGGATTTTATTGTGCTTTCCCACAGGGAGCCGGAATTGAACTCCGAACTGTTAACACAAAAGCTGCGAAATATTCATCCCGAAATGGATATTCTTATCCCCGAAGGGGCAGGCATTGTTTCATTCCGTTCATCCGGAAGTCTTGATCTGGCCAGGCAAGCGGCTGATGTTCTTGCTGAGTATCCTGCTGCTTTGATGATGAAACACGGAGGAATAGCTACAGGACCCGACTTTGATATTGCCATGGACAGACTCGAACTTATAAATAAGTTGGTATCGATCTTTTTGAGGCTACGTTAACTGTTAAATGCTGCTGATTTAAAATTTGACTTCGACAATACACTCTAATAATTTCTGGCTGTTAGCGTAGGGGTGTTCTGAATAATCGTAACTTAAAATCAATTTATTATTCAGAAATCGGTAAGCAATTCCTCCGACGACCGTATTGTATTTTTCTGTATTTTTTGACTGGTGATATTTTTTGAAATAGTCATAACGGCCGAATAAAGCGAAGTTTGTTTGGGGAATTTTAAATTCGGTAAAAAGGGAATATCCTTCTGTATTGTAACTGTCATCGAAAGCAGGCATATAAAAAGTGCCGAAAGAGCTGCCTTTTCCTGTTAAATATTGTCCTGCAAAAGTGAAATAGCGGGTTTGTTCTGATACGTAAAAAACATTCATATTGAAATCGGCATTATTATGTGGAATATTTGCTTTGCCGTAAGCAAACGCGTAGCTAAACTGCAACCCGGGAACAAAATCAGGTAGCGGGCGTAAAGTTAAGCGTCCTTCCATTACTTTATTATTGTTTAATTCCAGATCGTTATATCCGGGACCATTATACAGGCCAAAAGCATAGCTTCCGTATTTCCCGGCATTATCCTTATCGACATTTTTACGATAATCTTTATCCATTTTTTCTCCTAATAATCCGGAGATACCAATACCAAAATCCGCTGAGTTTAATATCTTATAACGTTCTGCGTACATTTTCCCTTGGGCACGGTACAGATTAATGTCTTGTTCAAAATCCATCCAGGGGCGGTGAATCATACCAAACTCTATTGTGGAATGTTTGAAAAATCCGCTTTTCGCCGGTTGCATAGCCAGATAAAGATATTTCAGACGTGTCTCAATATTTCCTTTGTCATCTCCTTCTGTATCCAATGTAATGTCCTGCGTAAACCGCACGGAAAACATATCATTCATTTTAGTTTTTACAGTGAAATAGCCTCTTTTAAGTTTGAATTGATTAAGGTCATCCACAAAGTCGGATTCATGAGCCAAAAAATACTGACCGCATATTTCCGTGTTGTTTATGATCGGGGATAATTTTGACTTGTTCTCATTTTCTTGTTCTTGTTGTGCTGAACCAAACAAAAAAGCAAAGCAGAAAACACTTAGTAAAAAGAAGTTTTTAATCATAACATAAATAATTAAAGGTATTTATACAAAGATAGATTTAACAAAAATGCTGTTTTTTATAGGTTTGTTTTAAGCACACAAGTGAATGACTAAACGTAAACAATAGTTTGAAAACTGCAAAGGAACAATTCACATATAAAACCTTCAGCTCTGTCGAGGCACAAAAGTAAGTAAATTTGATTTTTTAGGACGATTCAATATAAAATATCCGGAAAGATTAATCACAAAAAAACAGAGCATTGAACTATTGGTTTAGTTCGCATGCCCTGTTAATGTGAATGTCAATTTGTTCAGTGAATAAGTTCTTAACCTTTATTGCCAAAAATGAACATAAATGATATGAATATACGATAAGCAAATACTTTTTATTGTTTAAGAAAGAAAAATGTTTATTGTTTCTTAAATGTCAGGTAGAGAAGAGATTAATGAGGAGTGATTATAGAGTGTATTTTCTATCGCAAGAATATAGCCTACTTACACGGTTTATTTAAAAAAAAAAATCAAAATTTAGAAAGGGTTTAAATAATATAGCTTCAGTATATCTTTCATTGTTCCCCGAAAATCGATTTCTATATCTGATGTATTCCTCAAAGTTACTGTCATGCCAGGAGTGAAGCTTCCGGGTGACACCCGGGACATCTGCCGGCCAGCCAATACGCAACCCGATTGTGATCAACGTTCTGTCAGGACCTCCTTCGATCGGACGCTGACAGTATGATCATTAATTTGGGTTATTAATCTCTAAGCACCTGCGAAGATGAGGAAACCCTGGGGGAAAATTTCTTCGTCAGCTCATCAATTCGCACCTTCGAAATCCAAATATAAGTCGGGTCACCACAAAGGTTGGGCAAAAAAAAAAACGCTGAAATAAAACCTTAATAAAAATGTATCAGGTTTGATTTCAGCGGTAGTATAAAAGTAATGAGTTTGTTACTTTTACGGTTAATACAGGTCAAGTTCTTTAATTATTGTATTAATCCGTACATCTAACATATCATTGATCTGCTGATAGTCATCATTTTCATAAATATCCTGTTTCACGCCAATGTAAATTTTAATTTTAGGTTCAGTGCCGGACGGGCGTATTGTAATCTTGGTGTCATCTTCCGTAAAGTACTGTATAACATTGGACTCAGGGAAGTAAATTTGATATTCATTTCCGGTTTCTGTGCTGATTTCAATGCTTTTGCTGTAATCGCGGATGCGGCTGACAGGACTTCCGCTGATAATTTTTGGAGGATTGTTCCGGAATTTATCCATCATGGATTGAATTTCTTCTGCACCCTTTTTCCCTTTCTTTACAACTGATTTCAGTCCTTCTTTGAAAAAGCCGTATTGCAGGTGAATTTCGCGTAACTGATCCAGCAATGTGCCGTTGTTTTCTTTAGCAAACGCTGCAGCCTCTGCAATCATTGAGGCGGCAATAACAGCATCTTTATCTCTCACAAAGTCGCCGACCAGATATCCGTAGCTTTCTTCACCGCCTACAATAAATGTTTTTTTATCTTCCATTTCGCGGATTATAGCTGCTATATATTTAAAACCGGTCAGCGTGTCATAGGATTCTACACCATGGTTGTTGGCAATATCCTTGATCATTTCTGAAGTTACAATTGTCTTCACAATATACTCTTCTCCTTTGATCAGGCCACGTTTTTCCCATTGACTAATAACATACTGCACCAATAGGGCAGCCGTTTGGTTCCCATTGAGTAATTTAAATTTTCCGTTTTTATCTTTAACCGCAACACCCACGCGGTCAGCGTCAGGATCGGTAGCCATAACCAGTTCGGCACCTTCATCATTAGCTTTTTTAATTGCCATATCCAGAGCTGCAGACTCTTCCGGATTGGGTGAGTCTATCGTAGGGAAATTTCCGTCCTGTTTGTCTTGCTCCGGAACATGAATGATGTTCTGAAATCCCAATGATTCTAACGCTTTCGGAACTAATTTCACACCTGTCCCATGCAGTGGGGTATAAACAATTTTAAGATCTTTGTGCTTATTAATAATTTCAGGATTTAGGGATAATCCGCGGATTTGTTCAATATATTCTTTGTCAATCTTTTCCCCGATAGTCTCTTGTAATGATTTGTCTCCTTTGAATTTAACCTGATCAATTGATGTGATATTATTCACTTCTTCAATCACATTCGTATCATGAGGGGAGATGATCTGTGCACCATCATCCCAATATACTTTATATCCATTATATTCTTTGGGGTTGTGTGATGCCGTTATAACAATTCCGCTTTGGCACTTTAGCTTGCGGATAGCAAATGATAATTCCGGAGTTGGGCGGATATCGTCAAAAACATATACTTTAATGCCGTTAGCTGATAGTACATCAGCTGCAATCCGGGTGAAATATGTATTGTTATTTCGATTGTCATAAGCTATAGCAACTTTGATCTGCTTATGATTTTTAAAGTTCTTTTTCAGATAATTAGCCAGGCCTTGTGTTGCACTACCAACCGTATATTTGTTCATTCTGTTTGTCCCGACCCCCATTATACCGCGTAAACCGCCGGTGCCAAATTCCAATTCTTTATAAAAAGCATCGGTAAGCTCGTCCGGGTCATTTTCTATTAAATCCTTGACAGTTTTTTTTGTTTCTTCATCGTAAGTACCTTCAAGCCAGCTATTGGCTTTTTCCATAATCTGTGCGTCTATATTCTTGGCCATAATATGTAAAATTGATTTTGTTATGCTAGTTTATCAAACGGGTTTCCGTCCATGCAGGAATCGTTATTTATATGTTTAAATTTTTCAAAATATTGATAATGTCAATATTATGTTTTCTTGCTTTTATCTCTTACTGTCATTTGCTTCGCGTCATTTATCCGTCTTCGACGGATGTCATTTGTGGTTTACCTTGTGAAACCTTTTTCTGTTTCACCAAGGTCATTTGCGCTTCGCGCGTCATTTTGCTTTACTATACTCTTAGTCATTTACTTCAGGGCTTTCTGAGACGGTTATATTTGACAGCAGCCGGACACAGAAGCATAGAAAATGACCATTAATGACTACCAATGACCATCAATGACAACAAATGACTACTAATGACAATAAATGTCATTGTTTTCTTTGCATTATCCAACTCGTCCAGCCCTTTAATCATTCTCCTGTGTGTCGAAAAAATTTCGCCATGGAGGTTTCATATTTTGATGGGATAAATATAATAAAATAAAATGAATTGAGGGTGCTCAGCTTATAAAGTGCAGACTAATAATGTATAGCACCAAGCTCAGTAAGACATTGTTTCAGGCTGTCCTTCCAGTAGGGGACTGAAATTTGCCAGTCCTCTTTTATCTTATTCTTATTCATCACACTGTAAAAGGGGCGTGGCGCTTTGGCAGGAAATTCATGACTTTGCAAAGGGTTGATGTGACAGTCCATTTCAGCCAGTTCCATAATGCTCTTGGCAAAATCGTACCAGCTAATAGCGCCTTCATTTGAAAAATGATAAATATATAAATCGTTAATCTCGTTGCTGTGGGATATAAGTTCTAAGATAGCATTGGCGAGGTCTCCGGCATAAGTGGGACTACCCACCTGATCGTAGATCACCCCAAGTTCATCCTTTTCTTTGGAGAGACGGAGCATGGTTTTTACAAAATTCTTACCATAAGCTGAATATAACCAGGAGGTCCGGATTATAACAGCTCGTTCAGCTTCTACCATTATGTTTTCTTCCCCGTTGATTTTTGATTTTCCGTAAATGCTGGGTGCATTGTAGGGATCGTCTTCTTCGTAAGGGCGATAATTTTTGCCGTCGAAAACGTAATCTGTGGAGATATGGATCAGCAAAAAGTTCAACTCTTTCGATAAAGCTGCCATCAAGCCTACGACCTCTCCATTTAGCAAATAGGCTAATTCCGGTTCGTCTTCAGCCTGGTCTACAGCAGTGTATCCGGCGCAATTAACTAATATATCGGGATTTATTTCCCGGATCTTTTTTGCTACGGCAGATAAATCAGTCAGGTCAAAATCATTCTTGTCAACAAATACAAAATCCAGCCCCGATTCGCTTTGGGCTGTGTTCTGCAGTGATGTTCCTAATTGTCCGTCTTTGCCTGTTACTAATATTTTCATACGTCTAATATTTTTAAAATACTGGTAATGTATTTGTTATGTTTTCTTCCTTTTATCTCTTACTGTCATTTACTTTGCATTTACCCCCTGTTGAAATTTACTTGATATTTCATCCTGGTTGATAAGAAAAAAAATCAACGGGGCTAGCAGGGTAAACCATGAAATGCGACGTTAGAAGGTTGTTTCATCGGTGTCATTTACATTTTACATTAAAACACTACCAATGACAATTAATGACCACTAATGACAATTAATGACAACCAATGACCACCAATGACCACTAATGACAATAAAAGATCACCAATACCATTGTTTTTCTAATAGATCATTTCAGTTCATTCCTTTTCGTGCCTATGAATATGTTCTTCTTTGGTCAGGAAATATATCTTCTCCGTTTCGGATCAAATTTTCAAAATATTGTATTGTTTTTATCAATCCTTCTCTTAGCTGTACTTTAGGTTCCCAATCCAGTTCTTTTTTTGCCAGACTGATGTCGGGTTGCCGTTGCAGCGGATCATCAGAAGGTAAAGGGTTGAAAATTAATTTTGATTTAGAGCCTGTGAGCTCAATAACTTGTTCGGCTAATTCTTTAATGGTAAATTCGTAAGGATTCCCAATATTAACCGGACCATGAAATTCATCTCTTGAATTCATCATACGGATCATTCCTTCCAGCAGATCATCGACATATTGAAAACTCCGGCTTTGTGAGCCGTCGCCGTAGATTGTAATATTTTTGTTTTTTAGAGCCTGCATGATAAAATTGGAAACAACACGACCGTCATGAGGGTGCATCCTTGGGCCGTAAGTGTTGAAAATCCGCATTATTTTAATATCCACATTGTTTTGCCAGTGATAATTCATAAACAAAGTTTCGGCTGAGCGTTTGCCTTCGTCGTAGCATGCTCTTTTTCCAATGGGATTTACATGTCCCCAATAGGTTTCTTTTTGAGGATGTTCCTGGGGATCTCCATAAACTTCACTGGTAGAGGCCTGAAGTATCCTGGCTTTGATGCGTTTGGCTAGCCCCAGCATATTTATTGAGCCCATAACCGATGTTTTTACGGTTTTAATAGCATTGTATTGATAATGTATAGGCGAAGCCGGACAAGCCAAATTGTAGATCTGGTCAACCTCAATCATAAAAGGCATTGTGATATCATGGCGGACAACTTCAAAGTATTTGTTGTCCATCAGGTGGGTAATGTTTCGCTTTTGTCCTGTAAAATAATTATCAAGACTGATTACTTCATTGCCTTCGTTTAGCAATCGTTCACATAAATGAGAACCGATAAATCCGGCACCACCGGTGACAAGTATTTTTTTCTTCATTGTGAAGTTGATTAAAGCGTATTTGAATTTCTTTAATGATTAAAAAGAAACGGTTACTCAAGGCTGAGTAACCGTTTTATTGATATATTAGTCTTCTTTATGAGCAATACCAATACCGGTATAATAAAAACCATATTTTTTCATTTCCAGTGGATCATATATGTTTCTGCCGTCAAAAATAGCAGGAGTTTTCATGATCCGTTTAATGACATTGAAGTTGGGATAACGAAAATCCATCCATTCCGTGACCATAAGCATAGCATCTGCATCCATCAAAGCATCGTATTGATCTTTTGCATATTCGATTTTATCTCCGACACGTCTTTTGGCTTCATCCATAGCTACAGGGTCATAAGCAATGACTTTAGCTCCTGCTTCAGTGATTTTGTCAATTAGCGTGAGCGCTGGAGCCTCGCGCATATCATCGGTTTTGGGCTTGAACGAAAGTCCCCACATACCAATTTTCTTTCCTTTGATATCGCCATTATAATATTCCATTAATTTACGGAACAAGATGCTTTTTTGCTCTTCGTTTACTTCTTCAACAGATTGCAACACCCTGAGATTATAGCTGTTTTGCCTGGCTGTGCGGATAATGGCTTTAACATCTTTCGGGAAGCATGATCCGCCATAGCCTGTGCCCGGATATATAAATTTGTTGCCAATACGGCTGTCTGAACCGATCCCTTTTCGAACCATATTTACATCAGCATCAACGATTTCACAGAAGTTTGCGATGTCATTCATGAAACTGATCTTGGTTGCTAACATAGCATTTGCAGCATATTTGGTAACTTCGGCTGAAGGGATATTCATGAAAATGATCGGATGACCGTTTAATGTAAAAGGCTTATACAACTTGGCCATGATTTCTTCTGCTTTTTCCGATTCCGTACCTACTACAATACGATCGGGTTTCAGGAAATCCTGCACTGCTGAACCTTCTTTCAAAAACTCAGGATTGGAGGCAACGTCAAAATTTAAATTAGATCCGCGTTTATCCAATTCTTCCTGCAATGCTTTTTTTACTTTTTTGGCTGTGCCAACCGGTACCGTTGATTTGGTAACCAGGATCAGATAATTTTGCATGTGTTTTCCCACTTCACGTGCTACGTTTAACACGTACTGCAAGTCTGCTGAACCATCTTCATCCGGTGGAGTTCCAACAGCAGAAAAAACAACTTCCGTATCTTCCAGGGTTTCTTTGATTTCTGTTGAGAAATGCAGTCTGCCTTTGTCGATATTGTTCTTTACCATTTCTTCCAGACCCGGCTCATATATCGGAATAATACCTTTCTTCAGGTTTTCAATTTTTTCTTTGTCAATGTCAACGCATGTAACATCTATGCCTACATCGGCAAAACAAGTCCCTGTTACAAGACCTACATATCCGGTACCTACTACTGTTATTTTCATGTTTTCAAATTTTTGTTATTCCACATTTTTCTCTGCTAAGCAGGAGAAATTTTATTTTTAATTTTCTGAATGGTAAATTGTTTTTTTGATTCTAAGAGCAAATATAATATAAGCAATGATGTTTTGTCCAAAAATAATAGAAATTCTTTTGCATCATTAAAAATGGTTAAGGTGAAAATGTAAATCTATGATTCAATTTTAAGCAGGATACAACTTTATGTATTCGAACTAAAGAGTTTTTCCGATTAATTCCCGGGTTCATGCATGCATTCGTTGTTGATGTTATTTAACACATAGCGTTCGATTACTTTCAGATCTTGGGCATGTTCGCTTCCTTTAAATCCTTTTATATCTGCGTAGGATATTTTCTTTTTATAGTTGTAGCTAAAATCCTTAGCGAGGGGAGTATAGCTCCAGTGCCATTTTTCTTCGTTATAACCATCTTCGCGGTTGGCAGTGTAGGTTTGATAAAATCCAAATTTGTGGGCGTTTTTCTTTAACCATTCATATTCGGTTTTTCCTTTCCCGGATTCAAAATACGAATTGTTTAAATTGTTGATGTCAATATCCGTTCCCCAATGATGTCTTGAAGTGCCGGGCATAGCACTATAGTTTAAGATAGCCTGTACTCTCTTTTGAGGGTCGGGGAATTCTTTAGCCATATTTTTCCCGCCTGACCTGCGTTTTCCGTTAAATTTACTGTTCCATATCCATTTTTGATGAGTAAAACTCCGGAAGGCTGAAATTATTTGTAGCTGTATGTTTTCTTTGCTGGCAGTTTTCTGCATTTTCTGAAAACTTTCCAGCGCTTGCTTTTGCATATAAAGATTTTCTCTGTTCGCTATCGGAACAGGTATTTCAACAAATTGATCATTTTGTTGAGGTTTAATTTGCCCTAACAAAAATTTCTTTTCAATATCCTGATAGTTTATTGTTTGTTCTGTGGATGTGTCTTTTACCGCCGTTTGTGCTACATTGTTTTGATTTTCATGGACAGACTGAGTGCTTTCCTGGCATGAAAACAGGAGCGGGGCGAATAATAAAAGGAAACGGATAAATGTCATGTGCTAAATTTGATTTTAAAGGTGTGATAAAAAGGATTTTGCATGATGAATAATGTTCTCTGCCGATAACCCATATTTTTTCATAAGTTCTTCCGGTTTGCCTGATTCCCCAAAGCAATCGGGCATTCCTATAATCTTAACAGGTACGGGTACGAATTCGGACGTGATTTCCGTAACGGCAGATCCCAGCCCGCCGGTAATTTGATGTTCTTCTGCTGTAATTATTTTTCCGGTTTCTTTAGCCGCATTAATGATGATATCCTTATCAATGGGTTTAATTGTATGTATGTTGATTACCCGGGCATGGATATCATCTTTTTCAAGCTGATAAGCTGCCTGAAGAGCATGCCAGACCATATGGCCGGTTGCAATAATTGTAAGGTCATTGCCCGGTTTCAGTACTTGTCCTTTTCCGTTTTCAATAGGCAAATCCATTCCCGTAAAGTTCGGTACTTTTTCCCGGCCGAAACGGATATAAACAGGCCCGCTGATATCGTTAACGGCTGCCAGAAAAGCTTTATGGGTTTGGTCGGCATCACAGGGCGAGAGAACGGTCATGTTCGGTAAGGATCTTGTTATGGCAATATCTTCCAATGCCTGATGAGTAGCCCCATCGGGACCTACGGAAATGCCGGCGTGAGCTCCTCCGATGATTGCGTGAACGTTATTATAACAAATGGATATCCGCAATTGATCTGTGTTGCGCATGGCAGAAAACACCCCGTAAGTGGCAAATACCGGGATCAACCCGGAAAGAGCCATGCCCGCTGCAATGCCGGTAGCATTTTGTTCTGCTATACCGATGCTGTAAAAACGGTCTGGGAAGGTTTCCTTAAAAAAGTTTACACTAACAGAACCGGTAATGTCAGCTCCTAAAGCTACAATTTTGTCATTATGGTAACCTGCTTCGCGCAGACCTTCACCAAATCCATGCCGCGTGGGCTTGTTTTCTTTATTACGATATTTTTTATAATTCATCTTCAAGCGATTTTAAAAACGATTCCAGTTGATCTTCAGGGACAGCCTTGCCGTGCCATCTGTAATCATCTTCTATTTCCTGCACGCCTTTTCCCATTTTGGTGCTGGCTATAATTACGGATGGTTTGTCTTTTATGGCTATGGCTTTTTCATAGGCTTCCAAAATATCATTAAAGTCATGACCGTCACAAAGGAACACCTCCCACCCGAAAGCTATCCATTTATCCCTCAGGGGTTCTATGTTCATGACATCTTTGTTTTCACCGTCGATCTGTACTTTATTTCTGTCTATTAAAGCGACAAGATTATCAAGGTTGTGGTGAGCTGCACTCATAGCGGCTTCCCAAATGGATCCTTCTTGCAGTTCGCCGTCACCATGCAGACTGAAAACACGCCATTTTTCCTGTTTATGTTTGGCAGACAATGCCATCCCAACGGCGACAGACAAACCTTGTCCCAGCGAGCCTGCTGATAACTCCAGGCCGGGAAGGCCGTGATCACGACCGGGATGTCCCTGCAGACGGGAACCTAATTGCCGTAATGTTTGCAACTCTTCTTTTGGGATATATCCGGCTTCAGCCAAAGTTGCATAAAGTGCCGGCGCTACATGGCCTATGGAAAGTATCAACCGGTCTCTGCCAGGCCAGTCGGGTTTATTAGGTTCATGATTTAATATATTAAAATAGAGTGTGGTGAGAATATCAGTGATCCCCAACGACCCACCGGTATGTCCGCTTCCTGCTTTGGCGATACTGCGGACAATGGATTTTCTTACGTTCTGTGCTAGTGATTTTAGCTCTGAAATATCTGTTGTTTTTTGCATGTTCAGACGATTAATTTTACAAAATGAAATAACATGATACCTGATACTGCCAGTTTCATCATTGTACCGGTTAAAAAGCCAATAAAAGAACCTAATGCCGATTTCAATGCTTTGGAACTGTTATTTTCTTCTGTCATTTCTCCGATATAGGCCCCGATGAAAGGTCCTATAATGATTCCTACAGGTAAAAAGAACAGTCCGATGACTAATCCGATAGCAGAACCCCAAACGCCTCGTTTACTGCCTCCGAATTTTTTTGTGCCATAAATGGGAATGATATAGTCTAAGATAGTAACTGCTGCCGCTAAGAAAAACCAGATCAACAAAAATTGATCACTAAAACTATATTTTTCCGTGAAATGCAGCAATAATATACCGACATAAGAAATAGGCGGACCGGGAAGAACAGGAAAAATACAGCCTGCCAGACCGATAAGCATTAAAAAGGCACCGATTATGATCAATGCTACATCCATAGCTTGTTTTGTTAAATCAAATGTAGCAAATATAACAAGGTTTTGGGTTTTATGGAAACTATTTCGGCCAAAAGAATATCAGATTGCATGACCCTCTCAAAAATATACTTTTAGATACTTCGATTTGATTTGATATTGCCACCACCCATCTATTCAGGATTTGTTATGAGCTATATAATTTCTCGATGATATGGCAGGAATACTCAGGATGCTTTGTCAGCATGGCTTTGTAATTTTCGGGCGACGGGTAGTTTTCTTCCTTAAACTTTAGATACTCGGAGTTTACATCTGCTTTGTTAAACAGAAAACTGGAAAAAGCGTACAACTGATAGCCTAATCCATGAGCGATTGTGATCTTGTCAATATCTTTTTCGAAATTTTTGCGGTATGTATTATTGGATATGTAGCCGATACCATTTAACACAATGTGAAGCATGGATTTTGTTTCATAATCGACGATATGTGCCAGTTCATGGCCAATAATTCCGATACGTGCATTAAAAGGGACATCATCATAATTCAATCCGCTACTGTCTGTAATGCTATTATTAATAAGAATTCTGTACGTCCTGTTTTTCTTTTGTTTAAAAAGAGCATTAACACGTGGCCTGGCAGCCATTGTTGTTTTTAATCTTTTGTTTAAGAATTCGATGTCAACATTCTTTAATTCAGGATAGTAGGATAGGGCAATCAAGCATTCCAATTCATACTTTTCAGGAATATGCTTTTGGGTGCTAAACTCCTTCCTAAGCGAATCTATGTGCTGAACATAATTTTCTTTTTTAAAGTAACCTTTGAAAGCAAAAGCCTTGTGATTAAGGGGCCAAAGGAAAAAGAAAAGTACGATGATTAAAATTAATTTTCTTTGCACGGCATTTTTAATTTTTACAAAAATACAGATTAGCCAGAAATTTCAAAACCGGAATGATTAAACTTCCAGATTAGACATTTCTTCCGTAATTTGAAAGTCATATTGTGGATATTCATAGATCGGCATACGCACCTCTGTTTCTCCTATAGAATATCCGTAAACATTCGAGTACTCACTCACATCTTCGCCTATTTTCTGCATTTGATTTATATAATCTGTAATAGCCTTGGATTCGACAATAGGCATACGGCCTAATTTATTAATTATAGGGCTATGGCGACGGGTTCCATCATGGTCAAACTCCAGAATTCGCCGCCCGTCATGTGTAATACCAATTGTTCTGAAGGTATTGCTCTTACCAACACCCGGCAGATTCAATACATTTCTGTCTGTTGCCAGAAAAGGAAGGTTATAGTTTTTCTTTAACTTGTCTATGTTATTGATCATGTTTTCAGCATGCTCTGGAAATTTGTGTATTGTTTCGTATTCTTTCTCAGGAATTTCCCCCAGGGCTTTTTCTTCAATCCTTTCCTGAATAGAGCGAGCCGTATTTGTAAAGTTATGGGAGTTTTCCCTATATCCTTTTACCGTAAACGTATAATATGGTAATACACCAATCCTGTTAAGTTCTTTTCTAAGTTTGGCTGTATGTCCACGTCTTGAGCTGGCTGCTGTAAATACTTGTTGGTTTGTTACTGTCCAGCCGGCATCTCTCAGCTTTTGAATACCTTCTGCTGATTCGGGCGTTATTTCCATCGCTGATTCATAATGTGTCTGGATGACAAACTGCTTAATGCCTATCCGGGATGCTTTTTCTTTAAATTCCCTGAGCATCTCTGCAAGTGTGTTTGTAATTCGTTGCGGCAAATAAATAGGCAAGCGGGTTCCCAGTCTTACCCGCACCATTTCAGCTACTTTCTTTCCGTCTGGCAGTTCTTTATTGATTTCTTTCTTTCGCACAGCCATGTCATAAACAGCATCAAGAATGCGTTTTAACGACCGGTTTGAACTCATCAGTGCATCTCCGCCTGTGATCAGAATATCGCGTAATTGTGTGTCCTCTTCAAAATACTTCATCAGGCGTTCAAGCTTCTTGGGCCATGTTTCGCGTGGCTTCAGTCTGTCAAGGTCAAAATTCAGATGTCCGCTTTGGAAGTCATACATGCGCTGACAGCTTGTGCATAATCCTCCACATGCGCGGCCCATAGAATCTGGTATTAGTATGGCTACCTCAGGATATCTTCTGTGGATGTTGTGTCCTTCAGGCAATATCCATCCTGCAGCATTGGGCTTTCCTGGTTCTACCTCATCTTCTTTTTCCCAGGCATGGATGTGTCCAAATTCTTCTATCAACTCGCGGGAATAAATTATATAGTCCCGGATAGCCTGGTCAGAAGCAATATAGCCATCAATTTTTCTGGTGTTTAATAAAGACAAGTAATATGGGTTAACAAAAAATGGTATTCCGGCTTCCCTGGCTTCCATTAAAGTATCCATAGTTTCAGGAGTAAGGGAATACCCAAGCATTTCATTGATTAGCTCCGGGGAACGAAAAGCAAAACGCAGATGAAACACGCGGTCATCCCACCATTTTAATGCCGTTTTGAACTTTTCTGAACGGCTGGCTTCAGGGTTTTGAAAATTAAACTTACGATCCTGAATTTTACCTTTTTCAATTTTGTCGATCAAAATATTTATTATTCTGTCGCGGTTTTCTTTTCGCATTTCAATGATCTCTTTGTCAAGACCTGAAGGATGCCTGTCCATCCACGATTCTATAGTCTGTCGCTTAGGTTTTTGGTTCTCGTTATTGCTGTTGAGTTGATTGAAAAGTTCGGTCATATCCTGGAAAAAGGCAGGTTTTCCACCGCCGGTGCCATGTCTTATGCCAAGGTAAAGAATACGAAAAGGCTCGTTAAGGATTTTAAGCCCATGTAAATTTTTGTCTTCAAATTCTCTGTCCGTATTATCAATATAATCCAAAACACGTATTGCAGCAAAATCCTGCCATCTTAAACGGTTAAAAACAGTTTGACCGGTTTTTTCTTCTTTATAATATGCTAAACCTACTTCACTTTCCTGAAGTATTTCTTTAGCCCATTCCGAAAGATGTCTCTCAAAGTCTTCATATGTTTTTGAACGTTGATAAATTTTGGAGACTTTCGGTTGTTCGCTTAAAAGATTGTTAATGATTTTTTGGGAATATCCGCTTATAGCAACAGAATTTAAATTGTGCATAGTTTGGTTTTATTTTAATGATGATTGACTTGATGAATAACAACATTATAAAAGTCTGGAACACGGCAAAATGTTACCAGTCGTAGGAATTCACCAATTCGGGTTGCAAATATAACAAATTTTGTGCCGGAATTGAAACCTTAGCGCTAATTTAGAAAGGAGAGAGGTTATCCTGTTGAGTATTTATGCATATACATAGTCTGCACCATTCATAAACAAAACAAAAAGTATATGTTTACTTAGAGTTTGTCTATAAATTACTATGTGTATCGTTATCCTGATGATCAAAATACTTATTTGCTACCAGTAAAAATGGCTCATAACCCGTTTCTACTTTGTTTTTGATAGATGCTCAAGTCTTGAAATAAACCAATATTTAAAATTATCAATACCTTTTATCTGCTCTTCATGTAGATACACGGTTAATATTTATGGGCAAAAAAAATAAACTATGCTTTGTTTTATTTAATAAATTTATATTTTTACATCAATTATTTTTTAAACAAACCCAAAATTCATTTAACAACATTAAAAATTAATTGATTATGAAAAGATTTACAATTGTAGGATTGTTAATCATTGCTATGATGGCAATGAGTTTGCAGGTATTTTCGCAGTACCGAAGAGGTTCAGGCATTAAATTTGGATTCACGGGAGGAATGAATTTAAATAACATTGCGCAGAATTATGATTTTGCACAACGCGATAATGAAGTTTTCAACCAGGTAAGATTAGGTCTTCGGATCGGACCTACAGTTGAATATAAACTTGATAAAAACTTTAGCCTGCAAAGTGGGTTGCATTTAGTAACAAAAGGGTATGGAATAGATTTATTAACTGATGCTAAGGAAGCTTCTCAGGAGGGATTGTTCAAAAAACTGTGTCAACTTCCTTGCTGAGCATGCATCGCCCGGAAGCCTTAGGCTGGAGGGCGATGCATGCTGCTGTGTTATATGTATTGCTGATATCTTTCACCATAATGAATGACTAGTTCCCTTT
>JAIPBW010000064.1 GCA_021738505.1 Bacteroidales bacterium
TTGATTTTGTTGAATTAGGGGTAGAAAAATACGAAGAAGAACTTTTAGCTCAAAAACGAAGATCATTTATGCGTTTAGCTAAAGAGCTAAACACTCATGGCTCAGATATTAAGGTAGTTACATGATGTTGTCATTGGTAATGAAGATAAGTTAATAGCGCAATTGCGTCAGTTTGTTGGTGATCTGATTCCGGGTTCATTCACCGGTAAGGTGACGGATGTGTCAAAGGCAGAAAGCGACGGATATATTACTGTATTATACAATGAAATGAGCTACCGGGTTTTCATTAAGTCGGTACTGGATAGTAAGGATGATGGCATCCGGGTGATTCCTAAGAAAGGCAGTATAGTATTCTGTGTACCGGATATGACCTCAGGTCGGTATATACTCCAGAACTGCAATGCCTGGGATAAGATTTTAATTCAAGCCGGCAGCCTGAAGTTGGAAATGAACGCCGGTAGCGGTGAGGTGGTATTAAATGAGGGTAAGAATGGTGGGCTAATTAATATTAATGATATGGTGGCTAAGATTAACGCGATTGAAAGCGATTTAAACAATCTTAAAACTTTATTTAAAAGCTGGCCAGTTACTACCGGCGATGGTGGGACTGCCTTAAAAACAGCACTCGGCGCCTGGTATGCCAAAACATTAACAAAAACAACAAAGTCCATGATCGAGGATGATAAAGTAAAACACTGATGAGAGATTATCTAAGCAACTATACAGGAGATCTACAATGGGATAATGGCCTTGTGGCCGGTGAAAGCACGGACGATTCAATCCGCAAGGTATTGGTAATAAAGAAAGGCGAATTGCATTATGTGCCTACGCTTGGTATTGGCATTAAAGATTTTGTGAACGATGATGATCCGGGAGCACTTATGAGGGATATAAGAAAGCAGATAACTGCGGACGGTGGCGACCTGGAAAGCTTGAGAATGGAAAAAAGTAATTTAAAAATCAAAGCAAATTATGACAATTGAACCGGATAAAGGACAGGATATTGTGGATGTATGCCTGGAGTTAACAGGAACATACAAGGGCACTGTGGATGTGGCTGAGCTGAATGGACTGGCAATCGATCATGTGTTTGATGGCGTTACAGAGATAAATCTGCCTCAAAGTGTGATTGATGAAATTAAGGACTTGGGTGCTCGAATTCACCCTGTAAGCGGTGGGATTTACATAGGCGATTTCAACAACGATTATAACGAGGACTATTATTAATGAACAGGACAGAGCTCATAGAATTTATCGATCAGAGCATTCGTAAGAATGAGAGAGAGGAAATCACAGGCCCGGTAATGAACCAGGTGCTGAAGAGCATCTTGGAAAATGTACCGATGAAAGGCGAAAGCGGGCTCACGGTATACGATCCGTCAATGAGCTATTCACCGGGGGCCACTTGCGTCTATGATGGACAGTTGTACTTGTGTTATTCAAACACAACCGGAACCTTTAATCACGGACACTGGCAATTGGCGTCTGCCGGGCTTGTTGTTAATAGTATTGACCAGCGTAATGCGTTAGTTAGTCGCTTTCCCGGCATGGTTGTAACTGTTGCCGGAACGCAGGAGTCAGTGAGGTATCAACTGCAAGGGGGGACATCTAATGAGCGTTGGCGAAGGATTGGAGATCAGGCTTGGAAATACACATCGTTGATTGTGCAGGAAGAGGGACAGACAACATTCGAAGTTCCACCTGGGATAACAGAAAGCCGCTTGTTTCTAAACCAACTGGCTACTACGGCATATACGATTTCAGATAACATTACTTATTGGCAGGCACCAGAAGTAATATTAGAAACCGACGATACTTTGAAGTTATATTATAAACTAAAATAAAAAAATTATGGCACAATTTCCAAAAATGAAACAGATATCGGGCTTATTGAATGCTATCGGTGCAAAAGCTGATAAGGTTGATGTTGTCAAAAAGACCAACAATTTATCAGACCTGCAATCAGCGAGTGCGGCTCGATCAAACTTAGGGGTTTATAGCTCAAGTGAAGTAGATGCGCTCCTTACAGGCGCAAGTCAATCACGAAGCCTGCCAACATTGAATGATGCAGAGGCGTTAACTGACCTGGTTGATTTTGAGCGCATCCACGTTCAGGATGACCTGGATGGTAAATGGGCGATTTATCTTGTTGTGGATGCCGTTGACGGAACATGGGCTAACGCTACGATAGAAAAGATCGCGGATCAGGATGTCTTTGAAAATGCGATGTCAGCATCAGCTGTCAAGCAGTCATATGAGTCTAATCCAGACACGAATGCTTTTTCCGATTCGGAACAAGCCAAACTGGGGCATATCTCTGTAACGCAACCAGTTGATCTGGATGGTCTGGAGGCAACAGCAAATGACGCAGCAAGTGATGCTTCGCAAGCGTTAACAGATGCCTCGAATGCACAGACAACAGCTAACAATGCCCAGAACGCTGCCAGTAATGCTCAGAATGCTGCTGATGCAGCCCAGGCGACGGCAGACACAAAAATGGACTCTTTTAAACACTTAAAAGAGATCAAAACAGGATTAACTGCAGCGGAGGGTGTGTCGCTTGATATTCCGCTTGACCGTACAATTGCAAAAGATCACCAGGTGTGGGTGTATGTGAATGGGATGTTTGCGTCTGCATCATTTAGCGCCGGCAGCGCTATAGTAAGCATCACCGTGCCTTATCCTATTGAAACCTCAGACGAGATTATCGTTATTTATGGAACTTAAATATTAAATTATGGCTCTCATATTACCTAAGCAAATCAAAGGGTTGGTGTCAGCTCTAAGCAAGCTTGATACTATAGAAAGCGGCGCCGACGTGACTCATATAAGGCATGGCGTTGAATTCGTGCACGAAGCGACTGATGTTTCAGTATCTCTCAATAAGCAGATTGCTGGCTCTTATACAGTTCAGGTGCAAGCCTGGGATGCTGACGGCAATAATTACCCGACAGCTAATATAACAGTGATTGGCAAGACAGCGACTGAGGTTACTGTTAGGGGTGTGGAAGGCCCTTTTGTTGAAACACATGTAAGTGTAATCGCCATACCGGCGTAAGTTAAACAATTTAAAAGCAAAGCATTATGCAATTAATAACAATGAACCCACAGCATGACCTGTCAACAGGTGATTATATATCAGAGGTGCTCAGCATCGATGCGCCGAATTCAAGCGTCATTCAAATTGTCAACGATGGTAACATCGACGATAATGATGTAAAGATTAAGATATACGACAGCCTTGACGGGGTCAATTTCTCTGAGGTAAAAGAGCTGGAGACAGTGATAGATAACGCTAAAAGCGTTACAACTATCCGGGCTATCGACTGGCATAGCACGTTTATGAAAGTAGAAATCCTTGCCGGCTCTGCTACAGCGGGTGTCATTAACAAAATAAACTTTACAAAATGATAGTAGGAACTTCAGTAGCGAAAAGTGTGTCGAGCCTGGCAGGTAGGTGGTATGGATTTCGTCTTATAAAAAGCCAGACCGGTTCAATTGTAATAGCTATAGGTAGTGATCAGGATACGATCGCATCGAAACCCGTAAGTTCCCCTGACAGGATTTATCCTGCTGTTATTAATACTGCCGGAGATATTGTGTATAAGCTGGGTGGCACAACGGGAAATGATTTAACGAAAAAACGGAATACTTCAGAAGCCTCAGACCTAACAGGCGGAGACGGGGAAGTAATGACCGTGTTCGAGCCTTTTTATTATCGCTATGATATCATTGTAGATGGCACAACCACCTATGAAGATTGGAAGTTTTCAGTAAATCCAATTCCGGGCTTCACTCGTATGCCGCGCTTTTTCAAAGGCATTTACCCAGCCTACTACGATAGTGTGACCGATAAGCTCAGAAGTGTATCAGGTGTAACCCCAACTACAAATGAAAGAAGAAGCTGGTACAGGCAGAAAGCCGCGAATGTAGGAAGCGGATGGTGTATAGAACCTTATTATGCAGATAATGTGCTATACCATCTTCTCGTAGCAGAGCGGCTCAACCTGAATACACAGGAAGATATAAGTGTTGGAGCCGCTAATGCCAGTAGTGGTGACTGGAACACATTCTGTGGCGGATACTGGCCTGTATGGACAGCCGATGGCGGGCAATTATCAAGCTATGCAGATGCCGGAGGTGTGTTGAGTGTAGCAAGTCCCAATGCTGCGGATGTGCGCACAGGAGAAATACCACTCACAATTGAAAACTGGGGCGACGGAACATTGACGCTGAACACTCAGATAGCAGTGATGTGGCATGTGCGTGACCCCTGGGGACATACATGGAAGTTCAAGGATGGCATTAATATTCACAATTCATCAGCTAACGGGGCGCGTGTATTCACATCAAGAAAAGCAGCAAATTTCGCAGACGATACAGATATCAACCACAATCTTATCGGCAATATAGCCGAAAATGATGGATATGTAAGCCGCTTCCTTGCAGGGCATATATTACCTGTTGAAACAGCAGGAAGCAGCTCTCAGCACGTAGGAGATTATTATTATACTTACTATGATAATAGCCCTGACTCCGGGTGGCGTGTGGCGTTTGCCGGTGGCCTTCTGCACTATGGTTCGAATGCCGGTTTCGCGTGTTTCCGCGTGTTCAACGGTTCGTCTGACGATTACTCGTATGTCGGTGCGCGGCTCTGCAAAATTGGAAAATAGAATGAAACGAAAGATAATATATATAGCGGTGATAGAAAAACAAAGAATATGAAAGGAAACAGACCTAAAATAAAAAGTGAAAGCCTACCGGATATGGAAGTAAGGCATCACGAAATAAGGCACGAAGTGCGGTGGAATTTTAAGATAAAAACCGACACCGATGAGCAAGATATCACTCGCGAATCGTTTGATTACGATTATGTGAAGGTATATGAGCTAACAGAGCAATCCCTCCGTGATGCGGGAGTGCCGGGAGAGGTCATTGAAAAAATATAAGCATTATGACAAAACAAGAACAAATATATGCAGACATCAATGCGGCGCTACAGTCAGAGCTCAGCGCGCCATCAGATTCATTATCAGGACTGCAGGCTGATGTTGATGCCGGTAATCAGGTAGCGGAGCATCGGATCTGGTCAAAGATATTTGCGTTTGCCTCATACGTGTTAGACCAGCTGTTTCGCAAGCACAAGGCTGAGGTAGAGGCTTATGTAAATGCGCCAAAGCTATACGGGATGCGCTGGATACAGGAGATGGCATTAAAGTACCAGCATGGGAATTCATTAAACTACATCGATGGAGTGTATGTATATGAAAATCCTGTCGATCCGTTGTTGCGTTATTGCTCTATCTCAATGTCAGGCAAAAATGTATTGGTTAAGGCGGCTAAGGACGGCCCTACGCCACTCGTTCAGAGTGAAAAGGACGGTTTAACCTCTTATCTTGAGAAAGTGTTGTATCCTGGAACGCATTTCACAGTAGTAAGCCAGGCTGCTGACATGATCTCGTATGACATTACAGTGTATCGTGATCCGGTTGTGATGGATAGTGCTGGGGGTTTAGTTGCTGAGCCTTCCGTAAAGCCTGTTGAGGAGGCAATACGCCAATTTATAGAAAATCTGCCGTTCGACTCAGTGTTTAATCGCAATTCGTTCATAGACGCCATACAGTCTGCTGAGGGCGTACAGGATGTAACAATAGAGCGCCTGCAGTATAAGTATGGGTCTTTGCCATATACCGATGTAGGCCGCGAGGTAACATCTATGGCAGGATACTATCAAAGAAACAATTGTGTTATTGATTATAATGTAAGTTAGATGAAGTATAGTTTTTCATTAGAAAAGTTAATCCTTAGGCGCATACCATGGGCGCTACGTCAATCACAGCGAACTGCCTGGATAAAGGCAATGCACGCTTATCTGTTTAAACTTAATGATGAGTTTAAGCAATTTGTGCTTGATACTAAGTACAAGCTAAAGATCGATGGTAGAAAAATATACCTGGAACACTACCTTAATGACCTGTATGACGACGTACAGCGTCGGATATACATTGAGACCAATCAATTGCCTGATCAGTTGTTTTTGTTTAAAAAGCAAGAGATCCCTGCCTTGTATCTCTCAAGGCTATGGATTAACACAACAACCTATACAGTTGGTAATGTAGTTAATTATAGGGGTGTTAATTATCAGGCTACAAGCTCAAACAGTAATCGTCGCCCAGACAACTATCCGTCGATATGGGAGGTGATCGGCAACTCCTATTATTTGACAAAAGCCGATTTTGATGAGTCTAATGATTTTACGATAGTGTTCCCGTCAACTATATTAATCGATATGGAGTTTGAACGTAAGGTTCGCGGGTTAATAAACCCTTATGTTGTCACAGGCAAGAAATTTAACATTATAAACGTATAAGACATGGATAAAATAAAAACAAACTATAAGGGTGGAATGCCTGCATTGCAGGAGCATTTCGCGTATATGCAAGAAGCATATAGTAAAGCTTTCGAAGCTATTGTAAAATCCTTTGATTATAATGAACCAGGTTATATCTTATATGGCTGTCATTATACCGAAACCAGCACTGATTATACAATCGAGCCGGGAGCAGTTGTTCTTAATGGAGAGATCCTGATTGTAGATGGCCATACAGTAACGAAGCAATCAGGCACACTTATAAGTTATTTTTGGGGCGTTGAAGAAACAGACGACCCAAATGGAGAGATGGCTTTTTATGATGGAGATACATATAACGTATATGCAAGACGTAGAGGCATTATAAAGGTTAGTACTCCTCCACTTGGATCATATATGGTATTAGGTCAAGAAAAGCGAATACCTGATCTAATAGACGGGCTTGTTGGGGATAATTATGTTGCCAAGAAGTTACTATCATGGATATCGCCAGTGTTGCTTAATGGATGGACGCACCAGCTTGCTAATGGCAAGCAGGGGCTTTTATATACAAAACAAGCGAATGGTATTGTGAGGGTTATTGGTTATATATTACCATCAAGTGCAACCAACCATATAATTACCCAGCTTCCCCAGGGCTATAGGCCGCCATTTCCTGTGCAAAGCAACTGGATTGATTTAAATGGAAAATTGGCAACTGTCGAAACCACAGGAGAGGTACAGATTAACAATTACAATACAGCGGATTCCGCCGGATATTATATTCATTTAGAATTTCCTACATTATAAACATAATAAGAAGTGTGAAATGACAAAAACAATGAAAACCCCCATAAGCTACTATGGGGGCAAACAACAATTAGTAGCTAAGATTTTACCATTAATCCCTGAGCATCGCACCTATACTGAAGCTTTTTGCGGAGGTGGCGCGATTTTCTTTTCAAAAGAACCAAGTGCTGTTGAGATTATTAATGACACCAACCAGGAGGTTATTAATTTTTACAAGGTGCTTAAAACACAATTTAAAGAACTTTCAAACAGCATTCAAACAACATTACACAGCCGTAAGATGTACGAGAATGCTAAGGTCATTTATGATCATGCTGAATTGTTTGATCCGGTTCAGCGAGCCACAGCGTTTTACATTCTCACAAATCAGGGATGGGGTAGCAAGGTTGGTTCCTGGGGCTACGACATAAAAAAGAATCAAACCTCTAAGAAGTACACCAACAAAAAGTTCCAACGTAACAAAGAGTTGGCCGCCCGACTGGATTATACACAGGTCGAGTGCACCGACGCCCTCCGGGTGGTCAATTCAAGAGACACGCATGATACCTTTCATTACGTCGATCCACCATATCCAAAAACCGACCAGGGGCATTATAATGGATACACCGTCCAGGATTTCACCAGGCTTCTGGAGGTATTAAGTAAAATTAAAGGGAAGTTTTTGTTGAGTAGTTTTCCGCTGGATATTTTAGATAAGTATATTGAGCTGAATGGCTGGTATAAGATTGATATCAGCATGAATAAATCTATCAGTAAAGGGAGAAAGGTAGAGGTGCTCACAGCTAATTATCCAATAGCTCTTAAGAAAGCAGCATAAAATAAGCCCGCACTAAGCAAGTTGTCACACTTCTACGAGAAAAACCACCGTAGATAAAGCCATAGTGCGGGCAATACCTTTCGGTGGTTTTTAGAAGTGTGACATTGCAAATATAATTATAATTTTGGAGCCAATATAGATGGCGGATAATTTTCAAGAAAACAAGCAAAAATTAAGCGATAAAAAATTTACTTTTGGTTTTGCGGATTATACAAAAACGCATAATATCAAAACCTTATATTTCTTCATCCCCTATCCATTTTTATTCAAAAAATCAACAAAAACCTACTTACTAATTGCCATTCAGACTATTGCACTATACAAACCTGGAAAATATAGATTCCCAAAAATATAAAAACAAAAATAATGCATCCAATAATTTTGTCAGAACAAAACATAGGATATAAGATAATTAGCGGATAGTAATCTCATAGTCTGGGCTATAATGCCCGGTGATGAGCTTTTAGCTGACCTGAACTTAATGAAAAAATAACACAGAATAGAGCGCTCCCGATGCATCCGGGGAAAGTTCCATCCCGCAATTAACTACTTCACAATTAATTTAGCCGTATGGTAACGGTTATTCTTATCATAAAGTTTTACCAAATAAAAGCCCGGGGCCATTTCGGAGGGTAAGTAAAATTCATTCTTCTCTATTTTTGATAATAAAATACTTGCCCCATTGATATTGAATACTTCAACCGAGTTGAAATTTGTTTGAGAGTCTTCTGAAATATTGATTTTTGATCCGGCCAATACAGGATTTGGCGCTAATTTAAGATCCCTCTTACTAAGGTTATTATCCCCAACTCCTACGGTATTATGATATTTGACAACAAACAAGCCTCTGCCTGATTCTGTTAATGATGTCTGGTCATTCTGTAACGGATTAACATCAATGTTTTTATAAAAGAAACCGCTATAATATATCTCGTTATTCAGGCCTATGGCAAAGTCAGATGATCTACAGGGCCCATCACTGGCAAAGTGTGAGGCCGAAAATAATTTACCGGTCGGTGAATAAATAGCCCAAAACAGATTATCGTCATTACATTGAAAAGTGTAATTCGGACTATTGGGGTAATTAAAATTGATTTGACCTTCAAATATTCCGCTTATTAAAAAATTGCCGTTACTGTCTATTGCACCGGAACTAAGATTCATGTATTTTGTTCCTGTAATGCTTTTTCCATATTTTATATTGGCAGAGGAATCATATCTGGATACAAAGATATTTCTATTAACAGGTGAGCCTTCAACATAATACGGAGAATTAGAGTTAAAAGCAATATTCATCGAATCGCTTTGAAAGCTTCCATACAATGAAAAATCACCATTCTGATGAGGAAAAACGCAATAAATATCACCAGGAGATGAATAGGAAAGCCTTATTGTTTTCACCCATGTAGGCGAATAGTCCAAATTATATTTTGCAACGTATGAATTGCGATAGCCACTGCCGGAGGAAATATTGTATGTTGTAGAGTCCGGATCAAAATCTACAATTGAATCTTTAAAATATCCACAAGTAAGCAGTTTATTATTATTTGTCACGGATGTGTTATATAGATGAATATCATCAAGGGTGTATTTTTTTACCAGATGTCCCGAGGGATCAAATTTAAAAAGAAAACTTCCTCCGGGAGAGGTTACTGAATCTACATCAAACGGAGATGTTACAATTATTTTATTTGAAGTTATTCCATTGACATGTATATTATCATGTTGATCCACTGTGGTACCCGTGATACTACCATTAAATGTATGCGTTGACCCATAATGCGATACCCACTTAAATTCGCCTTCTGTAGAATATTTTGCAATATAAATTTGTGATTGAAATGTGGAAGCTGTTGAATCCGGATTGACAATGTAATCATTGGAAGATGGATCAAAATCCACATTAAGCCCTAAGGACCCGGAAAGAATGATATTGTTATTATTATCTATATCCAGATATGAAACGCTCTCCCACCCTGGCCCTCCAAAGCTGACAGCCCAAATCAATTGACCCTCCGGTGTGTACTTCGCAATAAAAATATCAGATGGACCTTTGGAATATACCAGATTTTGGTTCGACCCAAAATCTAAATCAAGCGTATCCGTAAATTGACCACATAAAATAACATTTCCGTCATTATCAACTTCTGTCTGAATTTTAAAAGACTTCAAATAATTTTCTTCTGCGTCAAGTGATTCCGCCCAGTCAATGGTCTGTGAAATCACATAAAAAGGAGATAACAACAAAATGAATAGTACTATCTTTTTCATGTCAACATTGTTTTAAAAAGGGATGTTTTGGACAAAACATATCCTAAAGTGTACACTCTCATACAAATTTAACAAAGACTTTTTTAGAAATCCAAATTTTTTGTAGAATAATTTATCTGTGAGTCTCAAAAAGGGAAATGTCTCCCGGACAGGCCAAACAGGAAAGGTGAAACCATCATGTCGCCATAACTGCCTGATACTTGACTAAACATTTACTATTTATGGGGTTCTCAGTACCATAAAACCCAGTTTATTCTACACTATTTATAAAAAAAGTCTCTGTAAAAACATTACTTTTGGGATAGTTTTTAACGATTTATTCTATCTGATATCGAAGAAAACCTGACAGCCCGGAACCAACGGATAATGAAAAGATACGTATTTCTATGCAGGGACTTATTTAGTGTCTGTCTATAATGTCCGATTTCTGCGTTACGCTCGTTTTTTATCACACTCATCCCGATGTTCCAATCGGGACTCCTGATGATAAAAAACTTCGCAAGCCCCCGATAAATGCGGGGCAGGCCACGATAAAAAAAACGGGGTAACCTTTGAACTCGAACTTTATTAACCAGACACTCGACTTTATTAACAGACTCTATTTAATGGATAAAGGCCAAAATGCAATAACCAAAGCTGTATTTTTAATTGTTTTTAAACCATTAGAATAATATAGGAAATAGTTTTTTATTAAGATTTAAACAGAAGAAACGAGCATGATTGTTTTAAATACACACTAGAATGGCTGTAGTTAATCTATTGAAAGAGAGCCCCGCAAATATAACAGGATAAACATAACACCGATTTAATCAAATTATAAACAGATGAAAAACAAAAGAACAAATATATGGTCTGCTATAGCCATCATCATAATAATCCTTTTAGTTCTATCAGGAGATTCTCTGGTGAATTCTCTGGTGAAGGAATCCAGTAAAAAAGAAAAAAAGACTATTCGTTCTGATGTAAATCTATATTACAACTATCTACCAGCATTATTTATTTATGATGATATTGATCTTGAATATTTCAAAAATAATCCCGAACTAAGAAAATTTGACTGGACACACAAGCTACCCAATAATAAGAAGCTCATTAAGATGACTTATGGGCTATCTGTTTTATATTCTCCTTTTTTCTTTGCTGCTGATATTTATGCTTCGAATAGCTCCTATAAACCCAATGGATATTCTACTCCCTATCAATTATCTATATATATCAGTGCATTATTTTATTTTATTATTGCACTTTTCCTCCTCCGTCATTTGCTTTTAAAATATTTCAAAGATCCTGTTGTAGCCATCACTTTGCTGGCCGTTACCATAGGCACCAACTTGTATTATTTTACTGTTTTTGAACCCGGCATGCCGCATGTTTTCAATTTTTTCCTCATTATAGCATTTCTAAAACTTACTATAGGATGGTATGAAAAGCCGACCAAAAGAATTACAATTCTTCTTGGATTAACAGCCGGGCTGATTTCTTTAATACGACCCACAAACACACTTATCGTATTTATATTTCTTTTATATGGTATCCATCAAAATAGTAACTTAAAAAATCATTTTCGGTACCTTCTTAATCGTTGGCCTGATTTGCTTTTAATGGTTTTTTTAGCATTTTTAATCTGGGTTCCTCAAATGATCTATTGGCACACAATTTCCGGGAACTGGTTATTTTTCTCATACGCCAATAATGAATCGTTTTTTTTCGGTCAACCTCAACTCTTAAATATTCTTTTTAGCTATAAAAAAGGATGGTTGATATATACTCCAATCATGGTTTTTGCTTTAATAGGATTACCTATGTTACGCAAAAGACTATCTGAGTTTTTCTGGCCAATGATACTCTTTTTTCCCTTGATCATCTACATTCTTTCTTGCTGGTGGAACTGGTGGTATGGTGGAGGGTTTGGATTACGATCATTTATTGATTTCTATGGATTACTGGCCTTACCTTTTGCTGTTTTCACTAACTTTATGATGAATAAAAAACATCTTAAATATATTTTTCTTTTATTCGTTGTTGTTTTAATTCTTTTTAATCTTTTCCAGTCAGCCCAATACAAAACTGGAGCTATCTATTGGCAATGGATGAATAAAAAAGCCTACCGGGAAACATTTTTAAAATTAGAACCTACACCCAAATTTTATCATTTATTAACTAAGCCTGTTAAAGAAAAAGCAAAAAAAGGCGAGTATATAGAAATTCCCTTAGTTAACAAAGCAGAGAATGGAAAAGAGAACAGTAGAAAAGAACGAATAAATGCCTTAAACAAAGATTTCAAAAACTATATTTTAAACAATACTCAGGTTTCTGACTCACTATGGAATATCAGTAAAGATTCTAATGAATATAAACAGCACTTACATAATTATAAAAAAGAACATCTTACTGAATATATCTTAACGCATAGAGCTGACTCCTTACAAGCTTTAAAACAAAGCATAAGACAAAAACACGTCCTTATGGCAAAAATTAAAAAGAAAGCCGAGAAACGGGATATCTCTACAGATTCAATGCTAACTATTGATGCTGTTTATTTGTTTAAACAAGGGTCAAGAAAATGATAGAAAAAAATATCTTCGCCAAATTAGCGACTATTCTTGTTCTGATAGTCATAGTATTTAGCAGAGTCACCTCCCCGATCAAACAAACCATCGATTGGGATTTCTATGGGTACTACCTGTATCTGCCGGCTTTGTTGAAATACGACGATATTGGTCTGGAAGATAAGAGCTGGGTTAAAGAGAACAATGAAAAATATAACAACACACCATATTTTTATCAGCTTTATAAGAACCAGGAAACCGGCAAAACTTTGATTAAATATCCGGTAGGGCAGGCTGTTGCTTATGCTCCCTTTTATTTTATTGCGGATGTTATTGCGCATAAATCCGAGCAATATCCGGCCGATGGCTTTTCAAAACCATATCTCTTGTTAACCGTAATTGGTGGTATGTTCTATTCGGTATTGGGTCTCTTGCTGTTGTTTTTATTGTTAATCCGCTTGCTGCCGGATAAGATCGCTGCCTTAACCTTGCTCATCATTGTTTTGGGAACAAATTATTTCTGGCTGGTGGCTTTCGAAGGTCAACTTGCTCACAATGTACAATTTGCCTGGATTGCTGCTTTTTTGCTTTTTACCTTGCGGTGGTTCAGGTCGTTCCGCAAACAGGACGCTTTTCTTCTGGGTTTGTTTTATGGTCTGGCAGTGATAACGCGGCCTACGGCCATACTATTGATCCTGATCCCGTTGTTTTGGAATGTTTCTCGCTTCAGTGACCTGAAAAATCGTTTTCGTTTTGTGTTTAGAGAGAAGACAACGCATTTATTGCTTCTGATTTTGGGTTTTCTTATTTTTGCTTCTTTTCAGATGGCTTACTGGAAAGTCACAACAGGTAGCTTTATCACATACACTTATCAGAATCCCGGCGAAGGCTTTGATCTTTTACGTCCCCATACATTCAATTTTCTTTTCAGTTTCCGCAAAGGCTGGCTGATGTATACACCGGTTATCATTTTTGCACTGGCCGGGATTTTCACATTAAGAAAAACGCACAAACAACTTTTCCCGTCTTTCTTAATTTTCACTGTTATCTATATCTGGATTTTATCCAGCTGGACCTGTTGGTGGTACGCAGCTAGCTTTTCCCAGCGTTCCATATTACAGGCCTATCCACTGTTTGCTGTCGGACTGGGAAGTTTTTTAGTCTGGTTATCTACAAAAAAATATCGCTGGATTATTTATAGCTTTATCATTATTTTTATAGCAATTAATTTGTTTATGACCTGGCAGTACCAGAATGGAATACTCCATAGCAGCCGCATGAGCAAAGAATACTTTTTTGAAGTATTTGGCAAAACACAAAAGCCGGCGGGAGCTGATTCGCTTCTCTTACTTAAACGGGGCTTGGCTAAAGAAAAAATAATCACTCAGGAGAACCTTCAGGGTCCTAAAATGCTCCATTTTAATGATTTTGAAAACAAGACACCCAAAAATATAATCGATTCCAGCCGGCAGTACTCAGGAAGCTATTCTGTTTTGCTGAATAATGAAAAACGCTTCTCACCAAAGTTTACAATCCCTTACGAGGAAATAACCCGGGAGGATTTTGCGCTTTTTAAAATATCTGCTATGATCCTTCCTGCGGATACAATAACCGATAAGGATGTTCTTATTGTCAGCATGTTTAAGCATAAAGGAGATGCATACAAGTACAAGACTTCGGAGCAAAACAGTACAGGACAAAAAATAAAACCAGGAATATGGCATAAAACAGAATTATATTATTTGTCTCCTCCGTTACGGCATCCTGAAAATGAATTGGAAACTTATATCTGGAACCGTTCCGGTCAAACTGTTTTTATAGATGATTTTAAAGTGGAGGTATTTTTAAAGCAATAGCTCATATATACCAATTGTCCCGGCATCAAAACATAGAACAGATATTTGACATCAAAAACATGAGTTAAAATATTATTGCTTCCAGAATAATAACATAATATTTATCATTAACTTTGTTCTTTTAAAACACCCAAAGCGAATGTCATTTCAAAAACTTTCTATCATTATTCCGGTTTTCAATGAAACCAATACAATCCTACATCTTTTGGATAAAGTATTGGAGGTGAAACTTATTCATAATTTGAAAAAGGAGATTATCATCGTTGATGACTATTCAACAGACAATACACTTGATATAATTAACAAATACCAAAAAGAACATCCGGAAACGGACCTTCAGGTATTTTCTCATAATTTTAATCAGGGAAAAGGAGCTGCTCTGCACACGGGCATACAAAAAGCCGGCGGGGATTATATGATCGTCCAGGATGCTGACCTGGAATATGATCCTGAGGAATACAATATTTTATTAAAACCTGTTGTTGACGGCGTGGCGGATGTGGTTTACGGCTCCCGGTTTATCGGAGGACACCCTCACCGTATCTTATTTTTCTGGCATAGCATCGGAAACAAATTTTTGACCAGTGTGAGCAATATCTTTTCCAACCTGAATCTGACGGATATGGAAACCTGCTATAAATTAATGCGCCTGGATGTTGCTAAAAGCCTACAGCTCAAAGAAAAACGATTTGGTTTTGAGCCGGAAGTAACTCAGAAATTAGCCCGCATCCCGGGTATCCGGATCTATGAAGTAGGGATTTCATATTATGGCAGAAGCTATGAAGATGGTAAGAAAATCGGATGGAAAGACGGATTTCATGCTTTATTTTGCATTTTTAAATACGGATTATTTCAATCCCGGAAAAACAAAGAAGGAAAATGAAAGACCTTATAAAATATATTTTCAAATCACTACCTGTCGCTTTTACAAAGAATCAATTGTATGACCGGCTCACCATAAAGATCATGAAGAGGCATCTGGACAAGGATTCCAATTGTATTGATGTAGGTGTGCTGGATGGAGAGATATTAGATAAATTTCAAAAGTTTGCGCCTGGAGGTCAGCACTTTGGTTTTGAACCGATCCCGGAAAAATTTGAAAATCTTGAACACAAGTATCGGAATAACCAGAATATAACCATTTATAATGTGGCTTTGAGTAATCAGGATGGGTCAACGGAGTTTAACTATGTCACCTCTAATCCCAGCTACAGCGGCATTCGTAAGCGAAGCTATGACCGTTCCGGAGAAAAAGATACAAGCATAAAAGTAAACACGAAAAAATTAGACTCCTATTTGGAAGAGCTGCCCCAAATCGACATGATCAAAATTGATGTGGAAGGAGCCGAATACTGGGTTATTGAGGGCGCAAAGAAATTGATTTCAAGAGATAAGCCTTTATTGGTTTTTGAACATGGTATTGGCGGTGCCGATATTTATGACATTTCACCGGCAAAGATGTATGATCTGCTTGCAGAACTCAACTACACTGTCTATCTGTTACAAGACCGGTTAAAAGATCAATCACCCCTAAGCCGGGATGAATTTATCCGGCAGTTTAATGAATCGTTGAATTATTATTTTGTGGCTATAGGAAAATAACTTCGGATTAATGCGTTCATCTTTGCCCCGTGAATTCCTGCATTCATTTAACTTTGTATGCTCATAAAGAGTCACCTGATGAATTGCGGATGATCGAACATTATAGAGATGCCCTATTTAGTGTCCGGGTAGAGCGGCTCGTTACCTTGCCGCTCCCCCACAGACCCGTACGAGCGGATTTCCCGCATACGGTTCCTCTCAATTTGGTTTTGCTAAAAGACAAGAGTGGTATATCTTGGGTTTTAGCAAAGGT